>CAZZKQ010000040.1:5954-13617 GCA_964654875.1 uncultured Verrucomicrobiota bacterium
CCGGCGACTGTGCTGCCCCCGGTCTCGGTGTGGTCGACGCTGGAGAAGCCGGGACAGGAGCTCGCCCTCCAGGTGGAACTGCGCCAAGGACAGCGGCTGGTGTTCGACCTCTCCGCCCAACGTCTCGGTGCGGCGGGGGATCTGGAGATGATCCTGACCGATACCTCCGGTCGGACCCTGGCCCGTTCCGACAACCTCGGTGGAGACCTCGATCCGCTGATCCGATTCGTGGCGCCGGCGGATGGCCTGTACTGGGTTCGGGTACGCGAGGGCACCCACGGCGGTTCTGCCAACCATTTCCTTCGGCTCAGCCTCGGGGAACTGCCGTTCGTCACGGGTGTGTTTCCTCTCACCGTGTCAGCAAGGACCGCTACGGAGGTGACGCGGACCGGCGAGCATCTGGGCCCAGCCTCCCGGGTCCGGATCCAACCGAGCGAGGCAGGTGAACTGGCACTTCCCGAAAACGCCGGAGTCCTTCGGTCCCGACGCGATTGGAAGGTTCTGGTGATGGAGGCCCCGACCCCCCTTGAGGTGGAGCCGAACCATCATCCGACCCAGGCCCAGGACATTCCGGTCCCCTGTTCGGTGAACGGACGGATCCAGGCCAGTGGGGATCGACCCAGCCCGGACGTGGATCTCTACCGGTTCCAAGCCCGGAAGGGGGTTCGATATCTCCTCGAGACGGTGGCGTCGCGTCGGGGTTCGACTGCCGACACGCGGATCGAGCTGTTGTGGCCGGATGGACGTCCGGTGGAGCGGGTCCGACTCCAGGCTCTGCGCAATTCCGCGATCACCTTCCGGCCGGAGACCTCGGACGACTCGGGCATCCGCTTCGAGAACTGGGAGGAGATGGAGCTGAATGATCTGCTGTGGTGTGGCGGTGAGGTGATGAAGCTGTTCCGGGCACCGCAGGGTCCGGACTCCGACTCGGTGCTGTATGCCGCAAATGGGCGCCGTCGTGGGTTCTTCGACACCTCCCCCACCGCGCACTACGTCGACGAACCCGTCTACCTGGTGCGTCCGCTGACCCCCGGGGAGACGCCGATCGCCAACGGGCTTCCTGTATTCGCGATTCCGTATCTGAACGATGACGCGGCATTGCGGGACCTCGGAACCGACTCCCGTCTCGAGTTCATCGCCCCGGTCGACGGTCCGTTTCTGGTGCGGGTCACCGATCCCCAGGGCCCGGGCGGACCAGAGGCTTCCTATGCGCTCCAGATCCGGGAGGCGGCGCCGGATTTCAAGGTGTCGGTGTCCGGAGCCAACCCCACGGTAGCCCGGGGGAGTGGACAGGGCTTCGGGGTATCGGTTCAGCGCATGGATGGGTTTGAGGGTCCGGTCCGGATCGAGTTCCAACATCTCCCGAAGGGCTGGTCGATCGCGGGACCGTTGGTGATCGAGGCGGGTCACGACTCCGTGCAGGGAACCCTCCGGGCATCCCCCGATGCCGTGGCGGCTTCGGATGCGGACTGGGATGCCGTGACGGCGGTGGCGAGCGCCGAGGTGGAGGGGCGTCCGGTGGTGCAGATGGCGGGTTCCTTGGGGCGTCCGAAGCTGGCTGTGGATCTTCCGAAGCTCCGGGTGCATCTCGATCCGGTGGGTCCGGCCCAGACCAACGCCGCTGGGCTTCGGGTCCTCGGGATCCGGCCGGGAGGCACGGCGTCGGCGCGACTCCGGATCGAACGGCATGGGTTGGACGGCGTGGTGACCTTCTCGGTCGACAACCTGCCGCATGGGGTGATCGTGGAAAACCTGGGCCTGAACGGCATCACGTTCCTGGCTGAGGAGAACGAGCGGGAGATTTCGTTGGCGGCGGTGAAGTGGGTGGAGGAGCTGGAGCGTCCCTTCCACGCGGTGGAGAACCAGGCGGGACGTCAGACTTCCGAGGCAGTCCTGCTGCGGGTGGAGTCACGCGGGGAAGGGGACTCACACGGAGGCGGGGAGACGCGGAGGAGAGACGGGAGAGGAGAATGAGTTTTGGCGGCGGAAGAAGACCGGATGTGGTGGGGTGTCAGGGGTGCCCCACGAGCGTCTGAGGTCTTGGAGTGGTGGGTGCCGCAGTGCTCTGCAGCACTGGATGCGATAGCATCCATCTTTTGGTAGCAACCTGGTCCCTCAGGTCCCCATCTGAACCCGCGAGGTTCGGGCGGACCTGTGGGGTAGTCGGGTTTTTCTGAGGCGTTGGAGGATCCCTTCAGCGTTGGAGGGGTCGTGACGTTCACGGGATCGAGATGGGGACGAGCGGGACCTCGTCCCTACCTTCGATTCGCAAATCTCTCCCTGTCTTCCCTCCGCGTGAGCCTCACGAACTGGTCCTCCCACGCCGCCCGGAACGGCAGCCGCCAGAGCGAACCCAGAAGGATCGATCGGACCTCCTTCCTCGACACTTTCAGACGGATCGAAGAATCCAGGACCCGGCCGGTCCGGAGCTTGGACACGGTCTGGGCCCCGATCAGTACCGGCCACGCACAGGCCAGTCGGAGACGCCACTGTCCACCCGGGAGTGCGCAGGTGTATCGCCATCCGGCCGCCAGATGGTCCTCCGCCCGTTGCAGCCACGCCTCGTAGAGCGGACGCATTCGTCCTTCGGACGCGGGATCCAACAGGTCCGCCGGTGTCAGACCGACCCGATCGAGCGCCAACCGGGGGAGATAGCACCGGCCGGCCCTGAGATCCTTCGGCAGGTCGCGCAGGATGTTCACCAGCTGGAGCCCTTTCCCAAAGCGGATCCCGTCTTCGATCAACCGTGTGTCGTCGAGCGTGTCCTCTGGAAAGCAGTGACGTCGGGTCATCCGGGTCCAGAACTCCCCCACGCACCCCGCCACCCGGTAGGTGTAGTCGTCGAGTTCGTCCTCGGTCTCGAGAGCCCCGGGAGCGGTTCCGGAGGCGGATCCGAAGCGGCGGAGATCAAGGGCCTGTCCCTCTGTGATCGTGTCGAGGGCCCGCCGCACGTCCTCCAGGTCGTTTGGGGACAGGCCCTGGAGCACGGCCACCGCTGTTTCAAGTCGTTGCAGCAGAATCTGTTCCGGATCGTGTCGGGGTGAGTCCGAACCCGGGTGCTTCAGCGGAGGGGCCAGCAACGGGGACAGGTCCAGGGGCTCGCGCCGCGTTCCCAGGATCCGGGCCTTCAGGGCGGCCAGGGCGTCGAGGCGCTGGGTGACCGGGACCAGGTCGGTGTCGGCAATGGTGTCGGTCGCCCGGGCCAGAAGATAAGCGAGTCCGATCTGGGACCGGACCGGCGCGGGGAGGATCCGGAGGGTCAGATGGAACGAGCGCGAGGTCTCGCGCAGCAGGGTCTCCAGTTCCGGACTCACGTGGACAGCGCCGCTCCGGGGCGTGCGATGGACGATCCGGAAAAGCCCCGACGTGGAGAAGGGGAATCTACGGAATTGCTGAAACTTCCCTGCCCTGTGTCGTGTACTCCTGCCACGATGCCGTCCGGACGCGGATGGGCGTACGATGACGGATCCGGCCCAGTTTGAACCATTCCTGAGGGCATACCAGGACATGGTGTTCACCACGGCCCTTCGCCTGCTCGGCAACGAGGCGGAGGCGGAGGACGTGTCCCAGGAGGTCTTCCTGAAGGCCTGGTCCCACTTCCCGGCACTCTCGGGGAGTGTCTCCGCCGGCGGCTGGCTGAAGACCGTCACCCGCAACCTCTGTCTCAACCACCTGCAACGCCATCGGGCCCGCTGGACGGCGTTCTCCGATCTGTCCGGAGCCGACGGCGATCCCGCGCCGGTGGATATCCCCACGGCGGAGACCCAGACCCCGACAGTGATGTCGGCCGAGCAGCGGCAGATCGTGGAGGCCGCCCTGGCCCGGCTACCCGACCACCAGCGGGTTCCGCTCGTGCTGTACCACTTCGAGGACCTGGATTACGCGGAGATTGCCCAGGAGCTCGGGGTCAGCCTCTCGAAGGTGAAAACGGACCTCTTCCGGGCCCGCGAAGCCCTCCGCAAAAAACTGCAACCCACCCGGGCCGACCTGGGTTTTTGAACCAGAACGTTCCATGAACGAACGACACACCACGGACGACGCCAATGAGGCCTGGGCCGACCAGGTCCTGAGGCAGCTCCCCCTGCGGCAGGCGCCTGCGACGCTGGTCTTGCGGATCCTGCGGGAGATCGAGGCGCGTCCCACCCTTCCTTGGCATCGTCGACCCTGGGGCTCGTGGCCCCTCGGGCTCCGGGTGTCCACCGCCGGGATGGCCGTCGCGCTGCTGGGCTCCATGGCGTGGGCGTGGTTCTGGCTCGACTGGACCCCGGGCGCTGCAACCTCCCATGTTGTTACCGGCTTCCTCGGGTCGGTGACCGCGGCGGTAGCGCATCTCCTGGGGGCCCTCTGGACCGTCTTGAGTCACGTCGGGGGTTCGATCCTTCTCGGCGTGGCGACGTTCCTGACCGCCGCATGGATTGCCACACTCGGACTCGGAACCACCTGCTGGCGGCTCGCCACCGGATACCGCTGAACCCTCCACCCCGCTTCCCATGATCCAACGCATCTTCCTGTGGGTCCTTGTCGTCGCCGCACTCGGCACATCGCCGACCGGGTTAGCCCAGGACTCCGCCCCATCCCGCCCCCCGGCTCAACCCGAAGCCCCGGAATCGCCGGAGGCTCCTGAGTCACCTGACGCATCGACCCCCGAGGAATTCGACGACCCGGAGGAATCTCCCGACCGGCTGGAGGTCGACTCGGGGTTCAAGATCCACATCGGCCGGGGTCTCGAGACGTCGTCGGAATTCGTCCAGGTCGGATCACGGGTCCACGTCCGCACCAACCAGACCGCCCCCGAGGTGGTCGTCATCAACTCCTCCGCACTCATCGATGGCGAAGTGGAATCCGATGTCGTCGTGGTC
This sequence comes from uncultured Verrucomicrobiota bacterium, assembly GCA_964654875.1. Taxonomy (GTDB): domain Bacteria; phylum Verrucomicrobiota; class Verrucomicrobiia; order Limisphaerales; family UBA9464; genus UBA9464. The sequence goes on from CAZZKQ010000040.1 coordinate 10,814, forward strand.
GGCGGCAAGGCCGTCATCAATGGCCACGTCCATGGCGATGTCGTCGGTGTGGGTTCCGGAATTGTCCTCGGTCCCGGTGCCGTCGTGGATGGCAATGCGGTGTCGGTCATCGGGCGCGTGGTCCTCGGTCCCAACGCCCGGGTCGGAGGGGATGCGGTCGGATTGGGGGGCGGCGTGCAGAAGGACGACTCCGCCTCCGTGGATGGGGATGTGGTGAATGGCAACTGGAATGGCCTGATCCGACTCGGGACTGCGGGCTGGCCGGAGTGGCTCACAAAGTCGTTCACCGAGCTGGTCCTCAAGGCCCGCCTGCTCTCCTTCCAGGTCCGCTGGGTCTGGGCCGTGGCCCTCCTGTTCTTCCTCCTGCACCTGCTCGTCATCCTGATCGCTCCCCGCGCGAACCGGGTGGTGGTCGCCACGGTGTCGAACCGCGGAGCCACCGCGTTCCTGATGGGCCTGTTCGCCCTGCCGCTCGGCTGCCTTGTCGCCCTCTTCCTCGTGCCGACGGTGGTCGGCATCCTCGCCATCCCGTTCCTGATGGCCGCGGTCTTCTGCCTCGGAATCGCCGGCAAGAGCGGCGTCCTCCAGTATTTCGGCGCCACCCTCGCCACCCGGTTCCAGAGCGATGGGATCCTCCGCGACTCCATCACCATGGTGCATGAACTGGCGGAGCCGCTGGATGGGGGTGATGACCGGAAAACCCCGGCCGTGGCCCACCTCGCCGTCGGCACCCTGCTGGTCGGTCTGCTGTATCTGATCCCGATCGTCGGGTTCACCGTCTGGATGGCGCTGACGGTCTGGGCCCTCGGGACGGGGATCCTCGCCCTGCTTGAGGGGTTCCGAAGCGAGTCCAAGGGCACGACTCCACCCCGTTCCATGCCGACACCCGGGACGACAACGTACGCTGCCCCAACGCACTCAACCCCGGCGACTTGGGACCCCACAGCCTCGGCCGTGGCTTCCACCGGAACGGAAGCCCCGGTCTCCAATCCCATCGCGGTCCCGGTCGAACCCGCACCCCAACCTGCACCTTCCTCCAGCCCTTCCACCCCGTCCTTCGTCCCCTCCATGGTCTCAGAACCTGCACCCGAAATCCCCGTCTCCCTGTCCCCAGCGGCTCCTGTTGTCCCGGACGCATCCAGGACCCCGCCCGAGGCCTCCGTACCCGCTGCCGTGCCCGAGGCCCTGAGCCTGCCTCGGGTCGCCGTCCGGGAGCGCATCCTGGCCACGTTGATCGACTGGATCGGCGTTGGATTCATGGTGGGCCTGACGGGTGGGGTGCTCCCACCGTTCGTCCCCATGATCGCCTATTTCGTCGGCTTCTGGATGTGGAAGCAGACCACGCTCGGCGGGATCATCCTGAAGATTCGTGTGGTGCGCCTGGACGGACGGAAGATCGACTTCCCGACCGCGTTGGTGAGGTCCATCGGAGCGTTCTTCGGAGTGGCCGCCTTCGGGATCGGCTACTTCTGGGCGGCCTGGGACGACGAACGTCAGGGCTGGCACGACAAGCTCGCCGGGACGGTTGTGGTCCGGGTCCCGAAGGTGCAGTCGTTGGTGTGAGCCCGGTCGACGCCCCGACATCCAGTGGCGTATCCCGCGTCGTCGTCAACGGCCGACGAAGAACGTCCACCACCGTCGCGGTTCCTCGATCATCACTTCCCGGATGAGCTGGCTGACCTCCGCCGCCCGGGGTTCGACCAGGCTCCGGCAGAGGTCAAAGGCCCAGGCGAAGGCCACGACCACGAGGGCAAAGTAGAGGCTGTAGCGGTTCCACTCGAACCCCAGGAACGTCCAGGAACGGGTGCCGATGGCGTCGAGGAGAAGTCCCCACAGCACCGGCGACAGGCCGAGGGTGATCTGCCAGACCACCATGAAGAGGGCGAAGAAGTGGTTCCGTCCCATGGCCGGAACGATCTCCATCGCCAGGCGGTTGTTGGCGGCCGAGAAGAGCGCGTTCACCAGTCCCAGCAGGATGAGGAGGGGGAGGGTGAGATGGGGGCCAGGCGACAGCAGGTGGCCCGCGATGAGGCACCAGCCGATTCCGATCACGAGTCCGATCCCCATCGTGAACCCGAGCATCGGCTTGCTGCCGAGACGGTCGAGTCGCGGACCTGCCAGCCAGGGCGACGCCGCACCGCCGATGAAGGACAGCGACATCAGATACAACACCTGGTCCTCCGGCAGGCCGGCACCGGTTCGCAGGAAGGTGACCACGAAAGTGTTGAGTCCCCCGTACGCGATGGACCAGCCGGCATTGGCCCAGAGGAGCTTTCGGAAGGGCGGATGGGCGGCGATGGCCCGCCAGGGGACGACGCCGTTCCCGCCGCCCGGTTCCGGGGGCGGGGGTCGGTCGGGGATCCGTTTCAGGAACCGCAGGCTAGCCGTTCCCATGAGGGCCGAGAACAGGAACACGGCAGCGAACTGCCACGGATCGCCGTCGGGCCCCAGCAGCAGTCCGGAGAACGCGAAGGCGAGCATGCTGGCGGAGTTCATCCAGAGCTGGTCCTTCGCGAAGTGACGTCCCCGGAGGCTCACTGGAACGAGTTCGGTGATCCATGGAAGCCACGCCGCGCTGGAGATGCCGCGCGAGATGTTGAAGACGAGGAGCAGTCCCAGCACCAGGACGAGTCGCGTGGTGGCGTCGAAAAACCGCCCCGTCAGCGGCACCACGGCGATCAGAAAGATCAGTGCCACCCGGATTGACCACCCCGTGAGGATGAACCGGCGGTATCCGATGCGGTTGACGAACCGGGCGGCTGGCAGCTGGGTGATGACGAGCAGCGGCATCATGCCCGACAGGA
>CAZZKQ010000041.1:0-2632 GCA_964654875.1 uncultured Verrucomicrobiota bacterium
CCAGCTGCTGGGGACCCCTGTGCCCGACCCGGATGGCTTCTGGTGGGCGGAACGGGCGCTCACGGTCGAGACCACCCAGTCGTTCAGGAACCTCCTCGAGGAGGATCCGGAACTCCTCGAATTCTCGAACAAGGGAGAGATCGGAGGGGGTGGCGGGCGGCGTGGACTGTCTCAGCGCCGCCGGTTTGTCCCGTGTCCACTCTGGGAAGGGTCCCAGATCACCGACGATCGGGGTCAGGTCATGGCGCGATTCACCGTTCCCGACAGCCTCACGCGCTATCGGGTGGTGGCCGTCGTGGCTCATGGGGCACGCCAGTTCGGATCTGCGGCCTCAACCTTTGAGGTTCGCAAACCCCTGATGGTGGAGTCGGGGCTCCCGCGCTTCCTCCACGTCGGCGATCGCGTCACCGCCCGGGCGCTGGTCTTGAACACCACCAGCGTATCTCTCGAAACCCGCGTGTCTCTCACTGTACCCACGAATGGAGTGATTCTCGACGGTTCGAAGGCGGTCCAGACTGTGGTGGTGCCTGCGGGCGGCAGCACCCCGGTCGATGTCCCAGTGACACTCACCGGGTCCTCGGATGGGGAGTGGATCTGGCGGGCCGAAGCCAAAGATGCCGCAGACGAGGTTGTGGCACGGATCCCGGTGACCCGTGGCATCCCGGATCTGGTGACTGGTGTCTGGGCCCGTGCGGGTCGCAATGGCACAAACCTCGCCGCCGCCCTGGACCCCGCCGTACTCGAAGCACCGAAAACCGCGACGGTTTGTGTGGCGTCGGGTCCGCTCGGATTTGCCGGGGGGGCGGTCGACTGGCTGTCCCGGTATCCCTATGGATGCGTTGAGCAGACCTCGTCGATGCTGGTTCCGTGGCTTGTTGCCGCCCGGGTTCCAGGACTTCTTGGACCGGTGGATTCAGCCGAGGTGACTCGACGGGTCGGGGACGGAATCCGGCAGCTGTGGTCGATGCAGCTGGGTTCGGGCTTGCTGTCGTCCTGGCCGGGTGGCGGTGACGCCGCCGACTGGGGCAGTGTCTACGCAGCCTGGGTGCTCCAGCAGGCCTCCGCCGCTGGGTTCGGTGTCGACTCCACCCGGCGTGAACGCCTCTTGAATGCGCTGGCCGACATCGGTCGTACCCTCCCTTCGGATCCGCGTCCGGATGGCGCATCACTCGGATGTTTCCTGGCGGCGGTGTTGGCGGATTCAGGGCGGCCTGACCCCTCACTGAACGCCGTGCTACTCAACAAGGCCGATGAACTCTCCCCGACTTCCCGGGCGTTTCTCGCCTGGGCGCTGGCGGTTCAGGATCCCAAGGATGCTGCCCTCGAGAAAGAGACCATCCGGTTACTCACGGCTCCGACCGCGAACTGGGGTCGGAAACGCCTCCAGGAAACCGAGAACTACTGGGATCCTGCCCGTTTGCCTGCCGTCCGATTGCTTGCCGGACAACGACTGGGTCTGGATGCCGCAACGCTCGACCGTGATCTCGTCGCCCTACTGGCGGAAGGTCGTGGCGGATCGTGGGCGACAACCCAGGGCAACGCCTGGGCCCTCTGGGCCATGGCCACCGATCCTCGATCAACCCTGGAAAGCCCTCTTCGAGGGACGTGGTCCATCGGTTCCCAGTCCGAGGATTTTGAGCTCACCCGGGAACTCCCGCTGCTGCGCCGACAGATGTCGGTCGACGCCGGAACCCTTGCGGCAGGCCTTCAAATTAATTCCGAAACGGATCGTCCCGTGCTCGTTCAGGCGCAGGTGACTGCGGAAAACCGAATCGATCCCGCCCTTGCGCAGCCTGTCGATCGGGGTATCGGAATCCGGCGGACCTACGAACGTCTGGACGATGAGAATCACACAGCTCCACTGGATGGGCTTCGGGTGGGGGATCGGGTCCTGGTGACGCTCCGTCTCGATGTGCCCGAGGATGTCGACTGGCTCGCGGTCGAGGATCCAATCCCCGCCGTGCTCGAACCTGTTCAAGGCATGTTCAGGACCGAGGGTCGTACAACGCACCCGTTGATTCCGGAGTGGTCGAGCGACTTCCGGGAGATCAGCGGGGATCGGGTCCGGTACTTCAAGAACCGGGTGCCTGAGGGCATCCACTGGATCCGGTATCTCGCCCGGGTCCGATCCGCCGGGGACGTCGTGGCCCCGCCCGCCAGGGCTGAGGCGATGTATGACCCTGACCGGTTTGGTCAATCGGCGGGTGGACGTCTCCACTCCGCACCCTGAGAACAAGCGAGGCCTCCGTTGAAGCCCAGGATTCTTCCGAGTTGTGGGTGGCGGTCCCGGTTCCGTTGGGTGGGGGGGGCTGGCCTCATTCTGCTTGCCACGGTGGTGCTGGGTTGGTGTGCCCTCCCGCTGCTGCCCATGCCGGATGGGATCGAGGACCCGGTCATTGCAGCGCCAGAGGTGGAGTGGGTGGACCGACATGGCGTGACCCTGCGTCGGATCCCGGCCTCGGACTGGTCGGGGTTCACGGCCAGTGTTGCCGAGGCGGATATTCCGGAGTCTGTGATTCGGACGACCCTGGCGGCCGAGGATGCCCGATTCTTCGATCATCCGGGAGCCGACCTGCCGGCGATCCTCCGCGCCGCGTGGCAGTGGCTGCGCAACGGGCGTGTGATCAGTGGC
>CAZZKQ010000041.1:2732-12947 GCA_964654875.1 uncultured Verrucomicrobiota bacterium
GGCGATCCTCCGCGCCGCGTGGCAGTGGCTGCGCAACGGGCGTGTGATCAGTGGCGGATCCACTCTCACCCAACAGCTGGTGAAGCTGGGACATCCCCGACCAAGGACACTGTCGACCAAGGTTCTCGAGGCGGTGCTGGCGCTGCGCCTCGAGCGGTCCTGGGACAAGCAGCGGATCCTGCGGGCCTATCTGGCCCGGATCGACTACGGGAACCGGTGTGTCGGCCTTGCGGCCGCCTCACGACACTATTTCGGCAAGCCACCCGGTCAGTTGGACTGGGCGGAGGCGGCCTACCTCGCCGGTCTCCCCCAGGCTCCCTCCCGGTTGAACCCCCGGGTCCGTCCCGAGCGGGCCAAGCGCCGCCAGGAGTGGATTCTGCGTCGCTGCGTCGATCTTGGCTGGCGGACCCCGGATGCGGCCCGGCGCGATCTCGCCGAGCGGATCCGGCTTCGACCACCGGGAGGGGAGTTCGAGGCGCCACACTTCGTCGACCTCCTCCGTTCGATGGACCCGGCGGCCTTGGGTCGGGTGGAGACGACATTGGATCTCCGGATCCAAAGGACGTGCGAGCAGGCGGTCCGTCGGCATCTTGAGGGGCTCCGGGACCAGTCGGTCCAGGATGCGGCGGTGGTCGTGCTCGACACCCGCGACGCCTCGGTCCTGGCCTGGGTGGGATCGCCGGACTGGTCCCGACCGGATGGGGGACAGGTCAATGGTCCGCTCGCGCGCCGCTCACCCGGGTCGGCGCTCAAGCCGTTCGCCTACGGGCTGGCCTTCGAACGGGGATGGACGGCGTCGTCGGTGATCCCCGATGTGCCCACCGAGGTGGTGACCCCGACCGGACTGTTCCGTCCCGAGAACTACGACCGTCGTTTCCGTGGCCCGGTGACGCTTCGTGAGGCGTTGGCGGGATCCTTGAACGTGCCGGCCGTGCGCCTGCTTGACCGACTTGGAGGTCCCGAGGTGTTGAAGGAGCGCCTCGAGGGCATGGGACTAAAGACCCTGGATCGCCCGGCCTCCGACTATGGATTGGGACTTGTCCTGGGGGATGCCGAGGTCCGGTTGGTGGACCTGACGTCGGCGTATGCGACCCTGGGCCGACTCGGCATCCACAAGCCGTGGCGGGTCCGTCCGTTGGAATCCTCGCCCGGCATTCCCGTGGCCGATCCTGGTGCTTGTTGGTTGGTGGGAGATGTCCTCCGTGATCCGCTGGCCCGGGCCGCCCAATTCGGATTGGAGACCCCGCTGCGGATGCCGGTCCCGGTGGCGGTCAAGACCGGGACCAGCACGGGTTACCGCGACAATTGGGCCTTCGGGGTGACGCCCGAGTACACGGTCGGCGTCTGGGTCGGCAACTTCGACGGCACCCCCATGCGCAACATCTCGGGTGTGGACGGTGCGGGGCCCATCCTTGCCGATGTGGTGGCGGACCTCGACCGTTGGATCGGCACCTCGATCCCTGAGCCGCCGGTCGGCATCCGGCATCGGGTGATCGAGCCGCTGACGGGTCGATGTGTGCCGGAGGGCCGTCGGGGTCGGGAGGAACTTTTCCTGGCGGGCACGGAGCCTCGGATGGAGCGGCCGGAGGATCGGGACCGCGATGGAAGGGTGGTGTTGGGTCCGGAGTATGCGGACTGGTGGCGGACTCCGGATCAGCGGCTTCGGGGACGGGCGGTGCTGGGCAATGCGGCGGTGACCGAAGGCTTCCGGATCCTCCATCCCCTGCCGGAAACCGTGTACTGGTGGGATGCGGATCTCCCCGCTGAGGCGCAGGAAATCGCCCTCCGTTCCACTGCCTCCTGCACTTGGGAATCGGAAACCCTGTCCCTCATTCCGGGCAAGGGCGATGCCGTGGCGCGGCTGATACCCGGCCGTCATCGAGTGGTGGCCATCGCGCCGGATGGACGTCGCAGCGAGGTCTGGTTCCGAGTCCGGCGCCGGTAGTCGGGGCGCTCGGGAGCCCCCGGGAATCGCCTTGCCAACACCGGATGCCGCGCGTTCCGTGATCCCATTCCCTGAGGGTGCCTGACGAGGCCATGGCTCGTGGAGCCGTGCACATGGATGGGTTTGTTGGCGGCTTGGGGGATCTTGAACAGCCAGGAGTCATACCGATGAAACGAGGCAAGGGAATGCTGGTGATCCACAACGGCCAGGTGGTCGACGGTACTGGGAAGGCGCCACTCCGTGATGGGGCGCTGGTGGTCCGGGATGGCTTGATCGTGTATGTGGGCGACGCCGCTGGAATGCCGGAGGTGCCGACCGACACCCCCCACATCGACGCCCGCGGCGGCACCATCCTGCCGGGGCTCGTCGAGGCCCACTTCCATGCGACCTACTTCAACATCGCCGCCCTCGAGGACCTCGATATCAAGTATCCGGTCGAATACGTCTCCCTCCTCACCAGCGTCAACGCACGGCTGGCACTCGAGTGTGGCTACACCGCTGCGAGATCCGGAGGCTGCCTGTTCAACGTGGATGTCTGGCTCAAGAAGGCGATCGAGGAGGATCTGGTGCCCGGCCCACGGCTCTCGGCGAGCGGTCGGGAGATCTGCTCCGCGGGCGGGCTGATGGACTGGAACCCGGAGTTCCGGAAGATCGGCATGGAGGGGCTCGTGTTCATCATCAACGGAGTCGAGGATGCCCGGAAGGCGGTCCGGGCGCTCGTGAAGGACGGTGTCGAGTGGGTGAAGACCTATCCCACCGGGGATGCCGCCTCGCCGGACGCGAACGACCACCACACGCTCTGCATGACGTTCGAGGAAATGCATGCGGTGGTGGCGACGGCCCACAACCACAAGCTCAAGGTGACCGGACATTGCCGGGCGACCGAGGGGATCAAGAATGCGCTCCGCGCCGGCTACGACTGCATCGAGCACGGGACCTTCATGGACAGCGAGGCGTTGGACCTGCTCCTGCAGCGCGACGTGCCCTGCGTGCCCGCGTTGTACTTCGAGAAGGCGAGCGTCGAACGCGGGCCGGAGTTCGGGCTGCCCCAGAGCGTCATCGACGGACATCGGGAGACGCTCGACGGGGGGTGTGAGAGTGCGTTGCGGATCCTCAGGGCAGGTGGGCGCATCGGCATGGGGGGTGACTATGGCTTCGGCTGGAACCCCCATGGTGACTACGCCAAGGAACTCAGCTTCTTTGTTCGCGACGTGGGATTCACACCGCTGGAGGTGATCACCTGTGCGACCCGGACCGGTGCGGAAATCATGGGGCGGGACCGGGAGTTCGGCACGCTCGAGGTGGGCAAGCTCGCGGATGTCCTGGTGGTTGACGGCGATGTGCTGGGACGGATCGAGCTCCTCGAGGACCGGTCCCGGTTCATCGCCGTGGTGCAGGGAGGGATTGTGAAGGCCGGTCAGCTCGCGAAACCGTTCCCGACCGTCATCAACCGGGAAACCTAGGCGGCCATGTTCGTCGAGCACTGGATCCGGATCGGCCCGGCGGGCCGGAGACTCCGGGTTGGAGTCCGATCTGGCGCTGGGCAGGGCGACGCGCCGGTTCTGGTCCTGTTGCATGGGGTGACCCGTTGCTGGCGCGACTGGGAGCCCATGGTTCCCCACCTGGACCCCGGCTGGGAAATCCACGCGATCGACCACAGGGGTCATGGTGAATCGGACCCGGCGGACGGATATCGGGTCGAGGACTACGCCAGGGATATTGTGGAGTGGCTGGGGTTCAGGACGGGGGCGCCGGTGGTGTTGATGGGCCACTCGCTGGGTGCCATGGCGGCAGCGTGTGCGGCGGCCGCGGTTCCGGGGCGTGTCCGGGTGCTTCTTCTGGAGGATCCTCCCTTCGTGTCGATGGGTCGGGCGATCGAGGGGACCGCTTGGCAGTCGTTGTTCCGAGGCATGCGGGAGATCTGTCTCCGGGGCGGGACGTTCGAGGAACGAGTGGAGCGGCTCGGCGACATCGCGGTGGCCCGAGCGGACGGCACGCCCGTGGCCCTCAGGACCCTCCGGACCCCGGAGGCCCTTGCATGGGGAGCCCGATGCCTGATGCGTCTCGACTCCCGTGTGTTGGAACCCCTGATCGAAGGCCGTTGGATGGGAAGCCTGGACTGGAACGGGATCGCCGCCTCGCTGCGATGTCCGGTGGTCCTGCTGCAGGGGGAGGTGACGGCGGGGGGTGCCCTCGCCGATGCCGATGCCGAGGCGTTTCTGAACGGGTGCCCTGAGGGCGAACGGATCCGGTTCGACGGACAGGGACATCAGCTGCATGGCTCGATCCCTCGAAGGATCGCGGAGGTCGTGAACCGTTTCCTGCTCTGAACCAGGAGGTGTCGGTCCCAATCCGTAACAGGCTCCGTACTCGCCGTTGAGGGCTCCCCGCGCTTACATCGGGAGGTCATGCGCTGGGACATCAACTGCGATCTGGGGGAGGGTGAGCCCCTCGCGCGAACCCGCGCCCTGATGCGGTGGGTGACCTCGGTGAACGTGGCCTGTGGCGGGCATGCGGGGGATCTCCGGAGCATGGAACGCTGTGCCCAGTTGTCGGTGCGGCATGGAGTCCACCTCGGGGCCCATCCGGGTCTGGCGGATGGGTTTGGTCGGTCCGCCTGCGCGGTGTCGGTCCAGTCCCTCGAAACCCTGCTGGTCCAGCAGGTCGGCACCCTCCAGGCGGTGGCACGGGCCTGTGGGACCCGGGTGCATCACGTGAAGCTGCATGGGGCGCTGTATCACGCCGTGGAACGGGAGGCCCCTCTGCGTGGGGCCTTCCTCCTCGTGATGGCCCGGTGGTTTCCGGGATTGAAGGTCTATGCCCTTGCTGGAGGTCGGGTGGCAGCGGAGGCCAAGCGCGACGGAGTCGTCGTCTGGCAGGAAGGATTCCTCGACCGTGGCTACCGGGATGACGGGACCCTCGTGCCTCGTGGCGAGGTGGGGGCTCTGCTCACGGACGCGCTTGCGAGGCGGGAGCGGTTGGACCGTCTGAGCGAGGGGGATGGTCTTCTCAGTCTGGGGGGGCGTCCCCTTGGGGTGCGGCCGCGAACGCTCTGCGTGCATGGCGACTCCGAGGATGCGATCGGATTAGCACGGCGGGCGCGGCGTGTGTTGGTTGGGGACTGAGTTCCGGTTCTTTCTCGATTCGATCGGCGGCCTCCGATGTTTTCGACCCCTTGACGACCGAAAAATTCTTCATATTTCTTAGGCTCCGTCGCGTGAAACTGCTTCAGTCATCACTTCCATTGGCATGATTACCGTCGAAAATCTCGTGAAGGATTTCGGACCCAAGAGGGCCGTGAACCGGGTCTCCTTCACGGTCAAGAAGGGTGAGATCCTCGGATTCCTTGGGCCCAACGGCGCCGGCAAGTCGACCACGATGCGGATGATCACCGGCTTCATCCCGCCGACCTCCGGTCGGGTGGTGGTCGGGGGGCACGACGTCAACGAGGACCCGATCCCCGCAAAGCGCCTCATCGGATACCTCCCCGAGAGCGCCCCTTGCTACAGCGACATGACCGTCCATGGGTTCCTCTCCTTCGCGGCCGAAATCCGTGGGCTCCACGGATCCGCAAAGGAAGAAGCCGTCCGCAAGGCGGTGGGTCTGTGCTTCCTTGAAAGCGTGCTCCACCAGTCGGTCGACACCCTGTCGAAGGGCTTCCGGCACCGGACCTGCCTCGCCCAGTCGATCATCCATGATCCGGAGGTTCTGGTGCTGGATGAGCCGACCGACGGTCTCGATCCGAACCAGAAGCATGAGATCCGGCAGCTCCTGAGGCGATTCGGCCAGAACAAGGCCATCATCTTCTCGACCCACATCCTGGAGGAGGTCGATGCGGTCTGTTCCCGGGCGGTGATCATCGACCGGGGCCACGTGGTGGCGAACGGAACCCCGGCGGAACTGCGCGCCCGTCACGAGCTGGCCGGCTCGGTGAGCCTCCGTGTCCAGGGTGCCGGGCCCGAGGCCGTCCGGGACCGGCTGGCTGGGCTGGGTGTCGCCGGCAAGGTCACCGTCAGTGCCGAGGCAGGATCCGTGCTGGCCCGTGTGCTGCCGCGGGACCGGACCATCTCAGGCGATCTTGCCCGGGCGGTTGCCGAGCTGGCCGGACGTGAGGGCTGGCGGTTCGACGAGCTGAAGACCGAGGAGGGGCGTCTCGACGAGGTGTTCCGGAACATCACCCAGCCGGACAGCCGTCGGTCCTCCGAGTAACCAGAACCCTTTCCCGACCGATCCATGAACTCCGAATCCTGTCGCACCATCTGGACGATCGCGAAGCGCGAACTCGTGGGGTATTTCAACTCCCCCGTCGCCTACGTCTTCATCGTCATCTTCCTCCTTCTGAACGGCTTCTTCACCTTCATGCTGGGGAACTACTTCCTCCGCGGGGAGGCCAACCTGAATGCGTTCCTGATGTGGCACCCGTGGCTGTACCTGTTCCTGGTGCCCGCCGCCGGGATGCGTCTGTGGTCCGAGGAACGTCGCGTGGGGACTCTCGAGCTGCTGCTCACCATGCCGATCGCCGCATGGCAGGCCATCGTGGGCAAGTTCCTCGCCTGCTGGGCCTTCATCGGGATGGCGCTCTTCCTGACCTTCCCGGTCGTCGTCACGACGACCTACCTGGGTGATCCGGATCTGGGCGCGATGGTGAGCGGGTATGTGGGTAGCCTTCTGCTCGCCGGAGCCTATCTGGCGGTGACGGTGATGACGTCGGCCATGACCCGCAACCAGGTCATCTCGTTCATCCTTTCCGTCGTCATCTGTTTCTTCCTCATTCTGGCCGGATGGGAGCCCGTGACCGATCTCATGGTCCGCTGGGCACCCGACTGGCTGGTGAGCACCGTGGCCTCCTTCAGCGTCATGCCCCATTTCACGCAGTTCCAGCGGGGTGTGATCGATCTCCGGGACCTCCTGTTCTTCGGGTCGGTCATCACCTTCTGCCTCTTCTGCACGAGCGTGGTCCTCCGTGGACTCCGCGGAGCCTGAACCTTCGACCTGTCGAACCGATGAAAAACTCGAAGTTCCAAACCCTCCTGTACTCCGCGGCCGGCGTCGTCCTGGTCTTCATCGCCATCGTCGGCCTCAACCTGATCGTCAGTCCCGCCCGTGCCCGCGTGGATCTGACGGCCGACCAGCTCCACACGCTGTCGGACGGCACGAAGCAGATCCTCAAGCGCGTCGATGGCCCGGTCGAGATGCGCCTCTATGTCAGCAAGGGCAAGGAGCGCATGCCTGAGCAGCTCAAGACCTTCGTCCAGTCGGTCGAGGATCTGCTCGGTGAGTTCCGGGTGCAGTCCGGCAACCAGATCGAGATCAAGAAGCTCGATCCCGAGCCGGATTCCGAGGCGGAGGACTCCGCGAAGTCCGATGGCATCCAGGGCCAGCCGCTCTCGAACGGCGAGGAGTTCTATCTGGGTGTCGCCATCGAGAACCCTCCCGAGAAGGTCGCCCTGCAGCTGATGCCGCAGCGCGAGAAGCTCCTCGAGTATGACCTCGCCCGGGCCGTGTCCCAGGTTCTCCTCACCAACAAGCCCATCATCGGTGTCATGACCCCGCTCCAGGTGATGGGCGGGATGAACCCGATGATGATGCAGATGGGGCGTGGTGGTCAGAGCGAGCCGTGGGTCTTCATCAGCGAGCTGAAGAGGGACTTCGACGTCCAGACCGTCCCGATGGACACCGACTCGATCGACGGGAAGGTGAAGGTGCTCCTGGTCGTCCATCCGAAGGACATCACCGACAAGGCCCAGTTTGCGATCGATCAGTTCGTGCTCCGCGGCGGGCGGCTCGTGGTGTTTGCCGACGCCCTCTGTCTCTCCGACGCCCAGCGTCCGCAGATGGGTGGGATGGGCATGAACTTCGGCACCAGTTCCTCGCTGCCCAAGCTGTTCAAGTCGTGGGGCCTCGACTTCAGCTCCCAGGTGGTGGCCGACACCCAGTTCATGAAGGAGCTCGGGGGTCGAGACGGCCGGCCGCAGTTCGTACCCGGCTTTCTGTTCATCAACTCCAAGGGTGTGAACCCCAAGGATGCCGCGGTCGGGCAGATCGACGACATCTGGATGCCGTTCGCCGGCGCGATCCAGGGGGCCGCCACGGGTGGGCTCAAGTCCGAGCCGCTTCTCTTCAGCTCGACCGACTCCCAGCTCGTCGATGGCATCACGGCCCAGCTCAATCCGGAGAAGATCCTCCAGGACTTCAAGTCCTCCGGGGTCACCTACAACCTCGGCGTCCGACTCTCCGGGAAGTTCAAGACGGCCTTCCCGGACGGCAAGCCGTCGACGGGCGACACCAATGCCCCGGCTGGGCCGGCAGCGCTCAAGGAGGGTGCCACCGAGAACACGGTCTATGTGTTCGGCGACGTCGACATGCTGGCCAACAACTTCACGGTCCAGATCAACCCGATGTTCCGGATCGCGACGCCGATGAACGGCAACCTGAGCCTGCTCCAGAACATCGTGGAGCAGGCGTCGGGTGACCCCAGCCTGGTGGGGGCGCGGAGCCGGGCCTCCGTGCGTCGCCCCTTCACGGTGGTGCAGGAGATGGAGGCCGCGGCGCGCAAGAGCTACCAGACCAAGATCGAGTCGCTCGACGCGAAGCTCCAGGAGCTGCAGACCAAGCTCAGCGAGATGCAGGTCAAGAAGGAGGGCAACTCCGCCCGCCTGATCCTGTCACCCGAACAGCAGCAGGCGCTCAAGAACTTCACGGATCAGCAGGTCAGCACCCGGAAGGAACTGCGGGTCACCCGCCGCAACCTCCGTCAGGACGTCGATGCACTCGAGAACCGGCTGAAGTGGCTGAACATCGCCGCCATGCCGATCCTCGTCGCCGCCGTGGGCATCACTCTTGCCGTGGTCCGTCGCCGCAAGATGGCGGCGCGCTAGGAACCCGCCTCGTCAACCGTCCTTTAACGAAGAAACGACTCGAACGACATCCCGCTCCTCGACGCATGAAATCACGACAACTGATGCTTCTGGTGGTGGCCGCCCTCGTGCTGGGCGGTGGTGGACTCTGGGTCCTTCGCCAGCGGAGCGCCGGCTTCGAGCGCTCCAAGACCCACATGGGCGGAAGCCTCCTGGGCGCCTTTGACGGCTCCTCCGTGGCGGCGGTTCGCATCACCCAGGGATCCAACTCGGTCAACGTGGTCTCCGATCCCTCCGGCTGGGTGGTCCGTGAGCGGGGCAACTACCCTGCAAACGTCACCGACCTCGCCGCGTTCGTCCGGAAGCTCGCGGAGCTGAAGGTCACCCGGCCCGTGAAGGTGGGCGCCTCCCGACTCCCCATGCTCCAGCTGTCGGGCGACGGATCGACCCTCGTCGAGCTGCTCGACGCCTCCGGGAAGCCCGTGAAGTCGCTCCGCCTCGGCAAGCAGAGCACCCGCGGCGGGGAGGACGACATGATGGGTGGCGGGGGCATGCCCGACGGGCGCTACGTCCAGGTCGGTGATGCAATCTCCCTGATCAACGATCCGATGGGCAACGCCCAGCCGAGGCCGGAGAACTGGATCGCCAAGGAGTTCATCAAGGTCGAGCAGCCGGTCCGGGTCGAGATCCTCCACGCGGAGCCCACCAACAGCTTCTCCCTGAGCCGGACCAATGAGTTCGCGGAATGGGTCCTGTCCGACGCGAAGGACGGTGAGTCCCTGGACAAAAACAAGCTGTTTGCCTTCAACAGCCTGATGAGCGGTCCCAGCTTCACCGACCTCGTCCTCAATCCAGACCTCGCCAAGCTCGGCCTCGACAAGCCCACCGTGGCGAGGATCGGTACGGCATCGGGCCTCGTGTACGAGATCAAGATCGGTGCGCCCGATGGGGAATCCTATCCGGTGCAGGTTGGGGTCTCGGGCACGCCTGCCCGGGAGCGGACTCCTGGCAAGGACGAGAAGCCGGAGGACAAGGAACGCCTCGACAAGGAATTCAAGGACAAGCTCGCCAAGCTGGATGAGAAGCTGAAGACGGAGCAGGCCCTTGGGAAGTGGACCTTCACGCTGGGCAAGTGGACGGTCGAACCGCTGCTCAAGAAGCGGTCGGATCTCTTCGCCGACAAGAAGGCTGATGGGGCACCGGCAGGCGACGAGCCGATCCCGGGTGGCGATGCGGTCCTGCCGCTCAAGCTGCCGGGAGCGGAGTGATCCGGCGGTGGAACTGAAACGGCCGACGATCGGGAACGATCGTCGGCCGTTTCGCTTTCGGGTGGGCTGTGGGGTCGATCGTGTCGCCACTCACACTGCAGTTCAGATCCTGAGGAACAACCGTTGCCGGTACATCCAGAGGAGG
>CAZZKQ010000042.1:0-12923 GCA_964654875.1 uncultured Verrucomicrobiota bacterium
ACGGTCGGCGCGTTCTCCAAGCGCATGCAGCGCCGCATCGGCCTCGCCCAGGCGCTGATCAACGATCCGGACCTCATCATCCTCGACGAGCCCACGGCGGGTCTCGATCCGATCGGATGCCATGAGATCAAGCAGCTCATCCTCACCCTCGCCCGACGCGGGAAGACGGTCATCCTCAGCAGCCACCTGCTGGCGGACGTCGAGGACGTCTGTGATCGCGTCGTGATCTACTACGGCGGACGGATCCAGGCCCAGGGCACCCTGAAGGAGCTGCTGGCCGAACCCGATGAGGTCCAGATCACCGCGCCCAACCTTCCGCGGGAGACCCTCGACCAGGTGTTGAAGATCCTCCGCAAGGAGGGCGGGGACCGGGTGCGTCTGGACACGCCGACCCGCAATCTCGAGAGCTACTTCCTCGGCGTCGTCGAGCGCGCCCGGGCCGCGGCCGAGACCAGTGGGGCGACCAGCGGGCACCAGGTTGCCGAGTTCATCGCCGGACAGGCCGAGGCGTCGTCCAGCCAGTCCGAACGCGTCCTCGATCGCCTGGCCCGTCCGGCCGCCCCCGCGACGGCCCCGGTGGAGGTCCAGCAGCCGGCCGTCCCGGTCGACCAGGCGCGGCTGGAGTCCCTCTCGCGCAAGATCGAACCCACGGCTCCCGTCGCCCCGGCCGCCCCGGAGGCGTCCAAGCCGGTCGACCTCTCCAAGGCCAACGACAAGCTGTCGGGTCTGCTGGGCAAGAAACCCTGAGGGATTCCCCACCGCATCCGTTGTCCGGCGATGACCTCGCATTTTGAGATCTACGAGAACGACGCCCGGGAGCAGGTCGCCCTGCGCCGGGGGTTCTACTGGATCGCCGCCCTGCTGGACTGGATCTGGCTGTTTGCCAAGGGCCTCTGGGTCGAGGGGATCGTCACGGCCGTCATCAACGCCCTCGGACTCCTGTTCCTCTACCTGGGCCAGGCGGGATGGGGACTCGGCGCGGCCTTCCAGGTCGGCCTGGGGCTTGGCATCGGCTTCGCCGGACGCCGCCTCGCCCAGCTCTCGCTGGAGCGTCGGGGCTACTACTACCGCTGCACGATCGAGGCCCGGGATGGGGCCGGGGCCATCGCCAAGCTGGCGGCGGTCGGCGGGAACCCGCTGCCGGAGTGGCGCGCGCGCCGGATGTTCGTGGTGCCCGACGTGGTGCCCCGGTCCGTCCGCGGTCTCGCGGCGGTGATGCTGCTGACCCTCAAGGCCGCCTTCCGGTTCCGGCTGGTGGTCGTGCTCCTGGTCCTCCTCCTGGCGGTCGTGATCCTCCTGCCGGTCGTGATCAAGCATGACGGCTCGGCGCAGGGATTCACCCAGATCCTCATCACCTACACCCTCACGAGCATCACCAGCCTCCTCGGCTTTGCCACCTTGTGGCTGGCCTGCGGCACCCTGGCCCGGGATGTCGAGGATGCCACCATGCAGGTGGTCTGCACCAAGCCGATCCCGCGATGGCAGATCTGGCTCGGCAAGTGGGCCGGGATCATGGTCCTCAACGGGGCCTTCCTCGCCATCACCGGCACCGCGTTGCTCCTCCTCCTGAACTGGAAGGCCTCGGGTCTGTCGCCGGCCCAGCAGCAGGTGCTCCGCAACGAGGTGCTGGTCGCGCGGGGAACACTGAAGGAGACGCCGCCCGACTACGAGGCGGACGTCGAGAAGCTCTACCAGGAGCGGCTCTCCCAGAATGCGGCCTCGATCACCGACGCCAAGGATCGGAAGTTCCTCCGGGACCAGATCCTCGAGGGGCTGAAGACGGGCGACCAGTACATCCCCCCCGGACAGTACCGCATCTGGCGGATCCGCTTCGGTCCGCTTGCGGCGCAGATGAAGGACAAGCCGCTGCAGCTGCGGGTGAAGTACTACTCGCAGGATTCCCCCGGATCCTCGACCCCCCACCGCTTCGAGTGGAACGTTGGCAGCGAGACCCGAAAGCCGAAGACCTTCGTGAACAGCTTCGGTCCGGAATCCCCGACCACCTTCAGCATCGGGACCAACCTGTTGGCCGATGACGGCGTGCTCTCGGTGCTGGTCTTCAATCTCAATGAACGTCCGGTCCTGTTCCCGCCCGAGGATGGGCTTGAGGTGCTCTACCCGGCCGGGTCCTTCGGGCCGAACTTCGCCCGGGGCTTCGTGATCATCGCCTGCTGGCTGGCCCTCCTCGCCGCGATCGGCCTCTTCGCCGCCTCCAAGCTCCAGTTCAGCGTCGCGGCCTTCGTCTCGATGGGGATCCTCATCGTCGGACTCTCCAGTGGCACCCTCAAACAGGTCGTGGAGCAGAAGGGCATCGTCGGCATCGACCATGACACCGGCCAGGTGTCCGCCGAGACCTTCATCAACCGGACCGCGGTGACCCTCTACGGCGGTGCCCAGAAACTCATCGACCTGATCACGGGCTACGATCCCGTCGACGCCCTGAGCACCGGTCGGATGATCACCTGGGGCCGGCTGGCGCAAGCCCTCCTGCTGGTGGTGGGCGTTGCGGGGGGCGGGTTCGCCTCGCTCGGCATCTGGATCTTCACCCGGCGGGAGCTGGCGGCACCGATATGAGCCCCCGTCTCCACAAGGTCATCGGCATCGTGGTCCTGGTGGTCGCACTGGGACTCTCCAGCTTCCTCCAGCGGGGTCTCAACCGCGACCGCGAGCGGCTGGGCATCACCCGGACGACGGTGATCAGCAACGCCCCGCCGGTCCTGGCCTTCACCACGGTCGCCCTCGGGGCCTTCCGCGGCCTGATTGCCAATGCGCTCTGGATCCGGGCGAACGATCTCCAGGAGGAGGGCAAGTACTTCGAGGCGGTGCAGCTCGCCGACTGGATCACCAAGCTCCAGCCCGGACTGGACTCCCCGTGGATCTTCCAGGCCTGGAACATGGCCTACAACATCTCGGTCAAGTTTCCCGAACATGCAGACCGCTGGCTCTGGGTGCTCCGGGGCATCGAGCTGCTCCGCGACGGCGGTCTCCGATACAACCCGGGCAAGGCGCTCATGTATCGCGAGCTCGCCTGGTTCTATCAGCACAAGATCGGACAGAACCTCGACGACGCCCACAGCCTCTACAAGACCCGTTGGTTCGAGAAGATGAACCCGCTGTTCCCCACCGGCCGTGCGGATTACGCAAGGCTGCTCAAGCCCGAGACCCCCGAGGACCACGAACGTGTCCGGCGTCTGACGACCGAGTTCAAGATGGATCCCCGGACGATGCAGAAGGTCGACGAGACCTACGGTCCGGTCGACTGGCGGCTGCCCGAGGCGAGCGCCATCTACTGGGCGATGACGGGCATCGAGAACTCCCCGAACCAGGACAAGCTCCCGCTTCGACGCACCATCTACCAGCCCATGCTGGGCACGCTCCACCACGGTCGCATCATCACCAACCGGATCACCCAGCTGCCGGACCTTCGCCCGAACCTCGACATCATCCCGAACGCCTCGAGGGCCTATGAGGACGCCATCGGCACCGAGTCCGAGGAGAACAAGGGCCACATCCAGCGGGCCCATCGCAACTTCCTCAAGGACGCCATCTACTTCCTCTACGCCAACAACCGGCAGGCCGAGGCGCAGAAGTGGTTCAATTACCTGCGCCAGAAGTACGGCATCGGACCCGAGACCGGCATCGATCCGAACGCGACCATGGAGACGTTCGCGCTGGGCAAGATCGAGGAGGACGTGAACGAGACCTCCCGCGACCGGGTGACCCAGGCCATCCAGGGCCTGGTGGCCACGGCCTACGACCAGCTGGCCCAGGGCGACAACGATCAGTATCAGGGCCTCGAGAAGATGGCGGCGAAGGTCTACAGCGTGTACCAGACCAAGGTGAGTCTCCCGGCCCAGGCCCAGCGCGTGGCGCTGCCGCCGCTGGCCGAGATCAAGCGGGATGTGCTCCTCGACATGCTGCGTCCGGATCCGAACGTGAACCCCGAGTATCAGGCCCGTCTGCGGACGGAGCTGAACCTGCCGGCCACCTTCGGGGTTCCCTCGACCAATGCGGCCCCTGCCGGGGTTTCGGTGCCGGGAACCGGGAAGACACCGGCCACGGGCACCCCGGCCCAGCCCTGATCCCCGCCATGGACACGACCGGGGCGACGGCGGCGTACACGGGGTTGTCGGGCCAGCAGTACCACGGGACCAAGCGCTCGATTCCCACGTCGGCCCTACCCTGGGTGCATCGGGTGCGAAGCCGGATGTTCCAGACCCACGTCGCCCCGGATGATGTCGTGCTCGAGTGGGGTTGCGGGGCGGGTTGGAATCTCGCGGAGCTCAAGAGCGCCCGTCGTGTGGGCCATGACGTCACCCCAGATCTCGCCGAGACGGTCCGATCGCTCGGCGTCGAGTTTGTGCTGGATCCCACGACGCTTCCGGCCCAGTCCTTCGATGTGGTGATTTGCCATCATGTTCTGGAGCACCTCCCCGATCCGCTAGCGGTGCTCGAGGGATTCCATCGGTTGCTGTGCCCGGGCGGTCGACTCCTCTTAGCGGTGCCCTTTGAGAAGGAGCGGCGCTACCGGCGGTTCGATCCCGAGGAACCCAACCATCACCTGTACTCGTGGAACGTCCAGACGCTGGGAAATCTCCTGAAAGTAGCTGGATGGGAGTGCCGGAGCCTTGGGCTTCGAGATTACGGTTACGAGCGGATCGCGGCCCGGTGGGCAACGCGGCTCCATCTGGGCGAACCCGGGTTCGCCGCTCTCCGGAGGCTCGTGCACTGGATCGAACCCATCGAGGAGATCGCCGTGGTGGCGACCTCAAAGCGGGGCGGTTCGACTCCGGTTTCCCGCTGATCCGGATTCGCCTGTTCCCCGCTGGTGCGGGGTGGGAGGCGAGGCTCCCAGAGTTGCGAGCCCGGCACTCAATCTACTCCGTCTTCACCTTCCGGGTGACCGTGCCGACGAAGACGAACGGCCCCTCGGGCGTCCGGAAGATGAAGTAGGGTTCGGTCATGCCCGGGTAGACCGGCTGACGGAGGGTCACCGCCCCGAATTGCGGACCGTGGCCCGCCGCGCGGTAGACACCCTCGGCCTCGAGCTCATCCAAAGCCACAGGCCACGGCAGCCGTGCGCTGCCCATCCATGGCTGGGGACGGAACTCGGGGCTGATCGGCTGGGTCCAGTCCGTCTCCGTCACCACCACCGTGCCACCCTCCACGCTCAGGACGACTCTCAACGTCACGTCCTCCGGGTAGGTCTCCACGAGCGTGTCCGGAATGGAGCTGGCCTCGAGGAGCACCGCCTCGCGCCACTGGTCCCGGACGATCCGGACGATCCGGTCGACCCGCCCATTGAATCCCGGTGTCTCAAGGGCGCGGACCCGGAGAAACCTTTGGGTCTCCGTACCCGTGAGCACGCGGCTCACGGTGGGGCCTGAGATTGAATCCACCCCCAAAAGGGTCCAGGAGCCGTCGTCCAGTCGGTCCGTCGACTCCCAGACGACCCGCCGGGTGCCCGCGGGGCAGGTGGCCTCCAGCCGTATCCCGGCAGGCACGGCCTGGGCCCGGAGGGCCGGTTCCATCGGTGCCTGTCCCAGTGCTTCCCCGAGGAGCAGGAGTCCCAAGGCGAAGGCCTTCGACGAGGTGTCGCCGAGCAAATGCTTCATGGTTTCCAACGTTCGTTTCCGAAGGCCAGACCCTCAACCCCCAAGTGCGGCCCATCGCTCCGAGATTTCCACTTCCCCGGTGGACGTGGCTCGCGTTCACTCCCCGCGCATTGGTTTGAACGCATGAAAATCGTCCTCGCTTACTCGGGAGGTCTCGACACCTCCGTCCTCCTCTCCTGGATCAAGGAAACCTACGGCAACGCCGAGATGATCGCCTTCTGCGCCAACATCGGCCAGGACGACGAGCTTCGAGGTCTCGACAAGAAGGCCCGCAAGACCGGGGCGTCGAAGATCTACATCGACGACCTCCAGGAGGAGTTCGCCTCCGACTTCATCTTCCCGATGATGCGGGCCGGTGCCATCTATGAGGGCCAGTACTTCCTCGGCACCTCCATCGCCCGTCCCCTCATCGCCAAGCGCATGGTCGAGATCGCGCGGGCGGAGAAGGCCGATGCCGTCGCGCACGGTGCGACCGGCAAGGGCAACGACCAGGTCCGCTTCGAACTCACCACCGCGGCCCTCGCTCCGGGCCTCGACATCATCGCCCCGTGGCGGGATGAGCGGTACCGGAAGCAGTTCCCGGGGCGCCAGGAGATGATCGACTATTGCGCCGCCAAGGGAATCCCGGTCCAGGCCAGCGCCAAGAAGCCCTACTCGATGGATCGCAACCTCCTGCACATCTCCTACGAGGCCGGCATCCTGGAGGATCCCTGGTACGACGCAGGCGATCTCAAGAACCGCGACTACTTCACGACCCTGTCCGTTCTGCCTGAAGACGCCCCCGACAAGCCCGAATACGTCACCCTCGAGTTCGAGCGTGGCGACTGCGTCGCGGTCAACGGCAAGTCGCTCAATCCGCTCGGCGTGATGCGGGCCCTCAACAAGCTGGGCGGCAAGCACGGCGTGGGCCGTGTCGACATGGTCGAGAACCGCTTTGTCGGCATGAAGAGCCGCGGCGTCTATGAGACCCCGGGTGGTGCCATCCTCCACTTCGCCCACCGCCAGATCGAGTCGCTCACCATGGACCGCGAGGTCATGCACCTCCGCGACTCGCTCATCCCGCGCTACGCGGAGCTCGTCTACTACGGCTTCTGGTTCGCCCCCGAGCGCCTCGCGCTCCAGGCCCTCGTCGAGGAGTCCCAGCGCACCGTCTCCGGCACCGTCCGGGTCAAGCTCTACAAGGGCGGCATCCACGCGGCCGGCCGCAAGAGCCCGGTCAGCCTCTACAACCCGCACATCGCAACCATGGAGGCCGACCCCACCAAGGCCTACAACCAGGACGATGCCACCGGCTTCATCCGTCTCAACGGCCTCCGCCTGCGCGTCAACAGCACGGTCAACGGAGCCAAGACCCTGTCGAAGATGGCCTAGGGGAAGCTGAGGGCTGAGAGTTGAGCGCTGAGGGTTGGAATCAACCGGCTGGAGTCACAGAAACCACCGGTCCTATCGGCATCACTCTCTCGGCTCCCGGAACCCTCGACTCTCAGCTCCCAGCTCCCAGCTCCCGCCCCATGCTGCCCCTGAATCAGGTCGCGATCCGGTTGCATCCGGACGACGATGTTGTGGTGCTCAAGAAGTCCGTCGAGGCCGGAACCGTCTTGGACTCGGGTGAGGGTGCGGTGACGGTCGTGCGAACCACCCATCGGGGACACAAGATCGCCGTGCGCACCCTGCCGGAGGGCTCTCCGGTGCGTCGGTATGGACAGGTCATTGGGTTCGCCAAAGGCACGATCGGGGCCGGGGATTGGGTCCACTCGCACAACCTCGTGCTGCGGGATGTCCAGCGGGAGTACGAGTTCGGGACCGACATCCGTCCCCTGCCGCCACTGGGTCCCGGAGAGGCCCGGGAGTTCCAGGGGTTCGCCCGGCCGGATGGCCGGGCCGGGACCCGCAACTACCTCGCGGTCATCTCGAGCGTCAACTGCTCGGCCAGCGTGTCGAAGTATGTGAAGGCACGGTTCCCGGAGGAACGCCTCCGCCGGGAGTTTCCGAACGTCGACGGCGTCCTCGCCTTCACCCACAAGAGTGGCTGCTGCGTCCAGCCCGGCGAGCCCCATGCCATGCTGCAGCGGGTCCTCACCGGGGTGGCCCGGCACCCGAACGTCTTCGGATACGTGATGATCGGCCTCGGCTGCGAAGGACATCAGGTCAGCGGGCTTCGTGCCGATGGCCGACTCGACCAGATCCGGCCCGGGGAACCCTCGCCCACCTTCCTCAACATCCAGCAGCAGGGGGGCGTGCAGAAGACCATCGACGCCGCGGCCGCCGCGGTGGAGATGCTGCTGCCACGGGCGAATGCCGTGGTCCGGACACCGCAGTCGCTGCGGCAACTCATCCTCGCCCTCAACTGCGGGGGATCCGATGGAGCCAGCGGCATCACCGCGAACCCGGCCCTCGGGGTCGCCAGCGATGCCCTCGTGCGCCAGGGCGGGACGAGCGTCCTTGCGGAGACGCCCGAGATCTACGGGGCGGAGCACCTCCTGACCCGACGCGCCCTGACCCGGGAGATCGGAGAGCAGCTGATCCGTCATATCCGCTGGTGGGAGGACTACGTCCGACTCTTCGGGGCCTCGATCGACAACAACCCGAGCCCCGGCAACAAGGAGGGTGGGCTCACGACCATCTACGAGAAGAGCCTCGGCGCACTCGCCAAGGGCGGCCAGGCCCCGTTGGGCGCCGTCTACAAGTATGCCGAGCGGATCGATCGTCCGGGCTTCGCCTTCATGGACACGCCCGGGTTCGACCCGGTCAGCATGACCGGGCTCGTCTGCGGCGGCTGCAACGTCGGGGTCTTCACCACCGGACGCGGCAGCGTCTATGGCTGCAAGCCGGCGCCCTGCATCAAGGTTGCGACCAATACGGTCCTGTACGACCACATGCGGGACGACATGGATCTGAACGCCGGGACGATCCTCGACGGCACGGAGACCGTGGACGAGGTGGGACGGCGCATCTTTGAGGAGATCGTGGCGGTCGCCAACGGCAAGCGGACGAAGAGCGAGGCGCAGGGTCTGGGTGACGAGGAGTTCGCCCCGTGGATCCTCGGGCCGACGTTCTGAGATCCTTCCAGGAGTGGAGCGATGGGCCGCGACGGGATCCCGGTAGACTTCGCCCGGGAGATCAGCAACGCACAAGGGCCTCGGCCTGTACCGACAGGTGCCGCGCGTAGAGCAGGGGAGGCGGGTGTTTTGGAAGTCCCAACCCCAGCCAGCCGGTCATGTCCAGGGTGTGGAACTCCGCCTCGGCCGGTCGAAGCGGCCACGGTTCATGATGGATCTCCCCGCGCCAGACCCGTCCCCGTCGATCCGCCGCGAAGAGGCGATACCGCTCCGTCAGCCAGGATTCCAGCGTACCAGGTTCGGATCGCTTTGGGATGCCGGTCGGCGCGTAGGTGACGTCCAACCTGGCCTCGCCGCCGCCGCGATGGGTGCGTCGGCTTCGGTAGCGGGTGGTTTCCGTCCGGGAGTCGGTCCCGGCTTGGATGTCCGCGTCGAAATACGGCAGGTGATAGGTCAGTCGAGCGACCCGGACAGCGAGACGCGAGGTGGCATCCAGGCTGAAGAACCAGACCCCGGGCAGGCCCCTGACCCGGACATAGGTCCGGACGTTCAGCTCCGGGAATGTGTGGGTGCCCGGAATCGGAGGAAGCCACCGTGGGTGGACCCGGCTCATCCGGAACGGCACGACCCCGATCCACGCGACCCCGTCGCGGAGGTCGATCTCGAGGGGCGGATCGGTCGGGGGGAGGAGTCGCTCAAGGACACTCGGATCGACCGGCCAGTGGGCGAACAGCAGATCGTCCCAGTCCATCGACAGCACCCAGCGTCGGGGATGTCGGAGCGCGGCTTCGCCGGGGCGGATCACGGTGGAGAGGTACCACCGTCGATGGAGATTGCCAGCCCGGCGCCGGGGTCTGGCGTGCGGAATTGCTTCGGAGGGTGCGGGTGGCAGTCTTGGAACGGTGTCCGATCCAGTGTCCCCATCCAAAGACCTCCGCTGCGAGGTGTGCGGTCGTTTCGAGGCTTTCGAGGTGGGGGACCATCGGCTCTGCGAATCCTGCTACGCCGAAGCCGGTACCTGCGGTGCCGGGGGTGGCGATGACGGAGACTCCGCTGCAGGAGGCTGAATTCTCCGATCCCGGAGGCCGACCCGAACCCGGAGGAGGGGCTGACCCAATGCCCTGCAGCCCACACCCTTCGATCCTCGCTCCTACGGCTCGATCCAGTTCAGGACGCCATCCAGGCCGCAGACATTGAGGGCAGCGGTGGCCTGCTGTCGGACCACCGGCTTGGCCCGGAAGGCGACGCTGAAGCCGCCGAGGGCCATCATCTTGAGGTCGTTCGCGCCGTCCCCGAACACGACCGCTTCCCGGGTCGAGCATCCGAGCTGTGCACAGACCGAGGTCAACTTCGTTGCCTTGGCGGTGGCATCCACGATGTCTCCCAGGACTTGCCCCGTGAGATGCCCCCCGTTGAACTCCAGCTGGTTCGCGAGGGTGTGGTCGATGCCGAGTTCGCGTCCGAGACGCTCCACGAAATAGGTGAACCCACCCGACACCAGCAGGGTCTTCAGGCCCATCCGCTGGGCCGTCTCGAGCAGGGTCATGGCCCCTGGAGACAATCGCAGGCGTTCCTCGAACACCCTGCGGAGCGTGTTCTCCGGCAGACCCTTCAGCAGGGCAACCCGTTGGCGGAGCGCCGACGGGAAATCGAGTTCCCCCCGCATCGCCGCCTCGGTGACCGCGGCGACCTGGGGTTTGACCCCCGCGAAGTCGGCGATCTCGTCGATGCACTCGATCGTGATGAGCGTCGAGTCCATGTCGAACGCGAGGAGCCGGAACTCCGTGAGGCGGCGGATGCGGTCGAGGAAGGCGAAGTCGAGTCCCAGCCGCTGGCAGGTGTCCGCGACACCCTCGCGGGTTGTGGGCTCCTGGAAGTGCAGTACGCCTGGGCGGGGTTGGGTCAGCGCGGTGGCCCCGCTCAATCGGAGCAGTTCCGGGCCGGCACCCGGGGGCATCTGTGGGCCTTGGACGACGAGGAGACTCATGCCGAAGGGCAGGAGGTTGGGGTCCGGCGGTGGCTTGGCAAGCTCCCCGGCGTGCCGGGAGCCGGAGGGGACGCGGAGGCGACGGGACGTTGAGAGTTGAGCGTTGAGTGTCGGGAGTCTGAAACCGCAGACCGCAGGTCTGCCTGGGTGGGTGGGTGATGCAGTGCCCTGCATCACGGGGCGCGGGAGCGCCCATCCTCGGCAGGGATGACCTCCGTGTCGTCCCTGACATCCCCGCGAGGGTGGAGCGGATCGAACCGCTTTGCCGGGATCCTCCGACGCGAGAGTGGTCCCGTCCGCCTTCACGGGTGTACCACGCGCGGCGGATCGAGATGGGGCCGCAAGGGACTGCAGCCCTACCGATTCAACAGTTGAAAAGTCTATTCTCCGCGTGAGTCCCTCCGCCACGCTACGCAGCGAAGCCGAACCGGTGCCGTTCCTCCTCGGGCTTGATGCCCAGCGAGGCGCAGAGCCGACGGGACGCCAGCATGCCCGCGGCGACCTTCAGGATGCGGTCGAACGGGTGTCCCTGGAGATCCAGTCCCTCGTGTCGGATGGCCCGGATGCCAAAGCCGCGCTCGAGAAGCTCCGAGACGAATTCCTCGCACGCGACCGGATCGTCGGTGGAGTAGTGGCTGGTCTGGCTGTGCTTCCGGAGCTGTGTGGTGAATTCGACGGTGTATTTGGGGATCATGGTGGTGGAGTCAGGGGTGAAGGGCGTGGACCGGGATGCCGGCGGCCGGGATGGAATCCCGGACGCGGCGGACCCAGCTGTGGAAGATTTCGCGGGCGGCATCGCTGGCCTCCCCGGCGACGACATGCTCGGTCTCCTGATGGGCCTTTGGCAGCCAGTCGGCTGGGAGCAGCCGTTCCTTGCGCAGGAGGTCCAGCGTCCGCAGGTGCGCATCGAGCGCGACCGTCAGGAGGCCGCTGGTGTCATTATGGGCCGCTTCCCCGGTGATGTGGATTTCACAGGGGCCGGCGGGGTGCTCGAGGTGGCCGAAGGATTCGCTCATCGACAGGATCCGCTTCATCCTGGGATATCGGATCGCACCGGACATTTCTCACGCCACACCTCCCTTGGAGAAGGCTCACCGCCTTTTGTGGCCGGGCTGGGTCCGCGGCGTTCCTGGCCACGACCGCCGTCAAAACAAAAGGGGCACGGGATTTGCCCGTGCCCCTGCTGAGCTGGAGGAAATCAGACTGCGAGCCTGGTCCAGGCGGCGTTCTTCTTGGAGGAGGCCACCACGGCCTCGATGAACGCCATGCCTCGGACACCATCCTGGATGGTCGGGAAATCGAGGGTCAGATCGTCCTTGGCCAGCTTGCGTCCCTCGACCCGTGCGCGGACGGCACCCGCGAAGTTGCGGTAGATGTTCGCGAACGCCTCGAGGTAGCCCTCGGGGTGGGCCGGCGGGGTCCGGCCGGCGGCCTTGGCGGCGGCACCGAGATAGCCGTTGGCGGTCCGATAGACCTGCATGGGCTGGTCGGGCCACTTCACCAGCATCGTATTCGGCTCCCGCTGGTGCCATTCGAGACCACCGAGCTCGCCGTAGACGCGGAGGTTGAGGTTGTTCTCCTCGCCGACCGAGATCTGGGAGGCATGGAGCACGCCCTTGGCGCCGCCCTTGAAGCGGAGCAGCACATTGCCGTCGTCGTCGAGCTTCCGACCCTTCACGAACGCGGTGAGGTCGGCTGCCAGTTCACTGATCTGCAGTCCAGTGACGTACTCGGCGAGGTTCTCGGCATGGGTGCCGATGTCCCCGATGCAGCCCGCGGCGCCGCTGCGCTTGGGGTCCGTGCGCCACGACGCCTGCTTCTGGCCGGACGCCTCGATCCGTGTGGCCAGCCAGCCCTGGGGATATTCCACGACCACCTTGCGGACCTTGCCGAGCTTGCCGCTGTGGACGAGGTCGCGCGCCTCCTTGATGAGGGGGTATCCGGTGTAGTTGTGGGTGAGGCCGTAGAGGAGGCCGGATTTCTTGACGAGGGCCTGAAGGGTCTTGGCCTCGGCGAGGTCGAACGTCGCCGGCTTGTCGCTCAGCACGTGGAACCCGTGCTCCAGCGCCATCTGGGCGGGCGGGAAGTGCACGTGGTTCGGTGTGACGATCGAGATGAAGTCCATCCGTTGTGCGGCGGGCAGCGCTGCGTCGGCCCGGATCAGCTCCGCGAAGCTGCCGTAGCAGCGGTTGGCGGGGAGGAAGAGGGCGGCGCCGGAGGCCTTGGACTTCTCGGGGTCGGAGGAGAAGGCGCCACAGACGA
>CAZZKQ010000043.1:0-12695 GCA_964654875.1 uncultured Verrucomicrobiota bacterium
CCCTTCGGGACGCATCTCGTCGCGGGTCACGGAGCCATCGGCATTCCTGTCGAGAGCCGCGAGGATGGTGGGGGCATTGGCAATCTCGGTGGCGTCGAGCGTTCCATCCTCGTTCGCGTCGAGGGCTCCCACAAACGGCGGACGACCCGGACCAGGCCGACCCTCCGGGGCGCCCTCAGGGCCGCCGTCCGGACGTCCCGGACCCCGCCCCCCCTTCGGCATCAGCTCATCCCGGGTCAGGGCACCGTCGTTGTTGGTGTCGAGGGCACCCAACGCGGCGGCCGAGTTGGCAACCTCGGTGGCATCCAGGACGCCGTCGCGGTTGGTGTCGATGGCCGCCACGATCGGCGGCACACCCCGTCCACCGCCGCGGGGTCCGCGCGGTCCCCGGGATTCGGGACCCGCACCGGAGTCGTCGGCGAGGAGGCTGAGGGAGCTGACCGCGAGCGCGGCCACGAGGAGGCTGTTCTTGATGGTGTTCATGGGATGCTGCGTTTTGGTTTTTGTTGATGACGGCGACTCATGTCGTCGCGCTTCACCTACAGCAGACGCCCCCTCTGTTAAGGCCGTGTGCGCCTCCTCGTGAGAATTGTAAAGGGAGCGTAAATGTGTCCCGGAGCGCACCACGCACACCCAGACGTCCCCAAAACCGCTAGGTCCAGGGCGTGATGCGACTGTCCAACTGGAAGATCTGGCCCGAGACGTTCCGCGTCCCCGCCAGGAAGACCACGAACCGGGCGACCTCCGCGATCTCATTCAAGCGCCCCAAGGTGTTCGCCGAGGCATGGGCCGCCAGCTGCTCCTCGGTCAGATCCGCAACCAGTCCGGTCCTGAGGAACCCCGGAGAGACGGCGTTGACCCGGATGTTCCGGGAACCGAGTTCGCGTGCGAGGGACTGCGTGAACCCGAACAAGGCGGCCTTCGACGCCGCATAGTTCGCCTGGCCGGCTCGGCCCACCCGGCCCCCATGGCTCGTGATGTTCAGAATCTGGCCCTCGCGCTGACGCAGCATTGGCCGTGCAACCGCCCTCGCGCAGCGGAACGCTCCGTCGAGATTCACATCCAGGACCCAATCCCACATCGGTTCCTCCATCCGGGCCATCAGGGCATCCGAAACGATCCCGGCATTGTTCACAAGCAGGTCGATGCGCCCCCATCGCCCGAGAACCGAGTCGACAGCCCGCGACACCGAGGCCACATCGGTGACGTCCAGCGGCACCGCAGACACGTCACCGAAAGCCGGGCTGGGTTCATGGCGATGCCATCCCGCGGCGACCGACCAGCCCTGGCGGGCAAGTTCCGCCACAATCCCCGAGCCGAGCCCTCCCGCGGCACCGGTCACCAACGCGACACGTCGCGTTCCATCCCTCATCGGACACCCTCCTCAGGAGCGATCGCCCACTCGCCATCGATCAGGCTCGCGGAGACGCATCCCGCATGGTTCACCACGGCTTCGGCAGCATCCTCGACCGCACCCGAATGCGGGATGGCGATCAGGTCGGCCAAGGCCCCGGGCGACAGTTCCCCGAGCCGTCGGTCGAACCCCAGAGCCCGGGCTCCATGGACGGTGATCCAACCCAGAGCCTCCAGCGGCGACACCAGGGAGTTCTTCGACAGGAACTCCCGCACCTCGGCCAGCAGGGAAAGCGTGATCCGACGTCCCGGAACCACCCGGGTTGAGGCGAGGCTGTCGGTGCCCAGCATGAGGTTCACCCCGGCCGACCTGAGGGGTTCCAGCGGGAACCGCTGATGTCCGAAGTAGTCGTGACTCGTCGGGCAATGCACGACGTGCGTGCCCGATCGGGCCAGGCGTTCCACATCCCCATTCCAGAGGTAGTTGGCGTGGATCGCGATGTGGTCCGGACCCAGCAGGCCGTGGCGCTCCAGGTGCTGGACCGGGGATCCAAGGCCGCAGTCGTCCATCGGCCGCTGCGGTTCCAGCCACGAGAACATCGGCCCCCGCCGATAGAGGAACATCTCGGACTCCGCGTGGGATTCCGCGACGTGGGTGGTCGTCCGGATTCCCGCAGCCCTGGCCCGCCGGGCCGTCCCCTCGATCAGGGCCGGAAGCGTGGAATAGGGCGCATGGGGCGACAGGCCCAGCCCTCCCCTGCCCGGCTCCAGGTTCCGCAGCGCGGCCAGGGCACGGTCGAGGATCGATGCCGGATCCGATCCGCTCCGGACCCCGGTCATCTCCAGATGGGAGAACACCCTCAAGGGCGTGGCCCGACGGCATCCGGCGACAATCGCGGGGACGGACTCGATGTTGACGACCGAGGTGGTCCCCGATTCGAGCAGCTGCCGGGCCCCATCGAGCCAGGAGGCGGCGTAGTCGGACTCCTGCCACTCGGACTTCGCGGCCAGGATGGACTTGATCCAGTCCGGAAAGGTCCGGGGCGGCACCAACCGTCCCAGAAGGTGGGTGTAGTCGAGATGACAGTGGCTGTTGATCAACCCGGGAAGAACCACCGCATCGCCGAGGTCGACCACGCTCGGGTCGAGTCCCCGGAGTTCGTGGAACCGACCGACCGCCCGGATGCGATCCCGAGAAACCAGAACCGCGCCGTCCTCGAGGGGCGGCGCGGTCATCGGCAGGACGATCCGGGAACGGATCAGCATGGATCAGTCCTCGGAACTCCGGGCCTTCTCCTTGAGCCGGGCGGCGACCGACTTCTTCTTGGCCTTCGCCCGGCTGTGCTTCTGGCGGAGCTGCTGCTCGATCTTCTTCACAGCGAGGTCGATGGCCGCGTAGAGATCGGCTTCGCGGTCCTCCGCGTAGAGGTCCTTGCCGCGGATTCCGAGACGGATCGAGCACTTGTAGGCCTTGGCGGGTGATTTGCCGGTGTGGTCCTTCTCCAGGCCCACGCGGGCATCGACGAGCCAGCGGTCGATGTGCTCGAGCTTGTCGATCCGCATCAGGACATGCTGTTCGATGGCTTCGGTGAGGGTGACGTTGTGCGTCGTGAGGATGAACTTCATGACGGGGTGAGCCTCGATCCGGCGGCGGCAACTTTCAACCCAGTTCACGGCTTCACGAATGCCGTCTTCCCTCAGGAAGCAGGCCTCTCCACACTCCACCCGACATGAGCCGGAAAACCGCCCACACGCTCTCGAAGAGATTCGCCGCCTACCCACGCCTCAACCCCTTCGGCATCGGCAAGGACATCTCCGCCGCCGACCTGATCGACCAGTCGATGCTCGCCTACAACGGCGGACGCCTGCGCGAGGCCGCACAGCTGCTTGCGCGGAAGATGCTCCCGAAGAACGGCACCATAGGCCTGTCCCTCACCGGCGCCCTCACCCCGGCCGGACTCGGCAAGAGCTGCCTGATCCCGCTGATCCGCGGAGGCTATGTCGACTGGATCATCTCAACGGGCGCGAACCTCTACCACGATCTCCATTTCGGCCTCGACATGCACCTCCACAGCGGGTCGCCGTTCCTGAACGACGTCGAGCTCCACAAGGACGGGGTCATCCGCATCTACGACGTCCTGTTCGACTACAACGTGCTGCTCGACACCGATGCCTTCATCCGCGAGGTCATCCAGGGGCCCGAGTTCCAGCGTCCGATGGGCACCGACGAGTTCCACTACCTGCTGGGCAAGTACGTGAGCGAGCGCGGACGTCGCCTCGGCCTGAAGGACAGCTCGGTCCTCGCGGCCGCCTACGAATGCGGTGTGCCCATCTTCACCAGCAGCCCCGGCGACTCGAGCATCGGCATGAACGTGGCCGCCATGGCGCTGCGCGGATCGGGCCTGATGTTCGATGTGAACCGGGACGTCAACCAGACCGCCGGCATCGTGTACGCCGCGAAGTCCGGTGGACTGACCTCGAGCGTGTGGATCCTCGGCGGCGGCAGCCCCAAGAACTTCATGCTGCAGACCGAGCCCCAGATCCAGGAGGTCATGGGCATCCAGGAGAAGGGCCACGACTACTTCCTCCAGTGCACGGACGCCCGGCCCGACACCGGCGGACTGAGCGGCGCGACTCCGGCCGAGGCCGTCAGCTGGGGCAAGGTCGACCCCGACAAGCTTCCCGACTCCGTGGTCTGCTACACCGACAGCACCATCGCCCTGCCCCTCCTCACCGCCTACGTCACCGCCCGGGTGAAGCCCCGGAAGCTCAAGCGGCTCTATGATCGCCGTGACGCCATCCTCGACACCGTACGGAGCAAGTATCTGTCCACCGGCACCGTCACCAAGGTCCTCACCAGCCGGAAAGTCGCGAAGCGCTCCAGCAGCGTGGGTTTGAAGAACGCCTGACACCCCGCACCCCGACCTTCCCCGGAACCTCCCGACCTGTTGCATGATCTCCACCGTCTCTCTCTCGCGGACCGTGACCGCTATCGTCCTCGCCACCGCGCTGTTGTCGGGCTGCAGCACGCCGCCGAAGGGCGCAGGGGCGGGCAAGTACGCGGCGGTCGAGCTTCATGGATTCTCCCGCGCCTCCATCGATCTCGCCACCGAGCAGGTGATGGAGGAGGCCGGATACAAGCTCGATCGACGGACCCCGGACGGGATGATCTTCGACAAGCAGGCCACCTCGACCCAGAACCTGGTCTGGGGCGGCTGGCAGACCGGCCTTTGGGACCGGATCCAGACCAGGCTCGCGCGCCGCGGAGAAGGTGACGACTTCCTCCTGTCCGCCGACGCCTACCGCGTCATCAGCAAGGACGACGCCGTGATGGAGGAGGAGCGGAAGATGGGGTTTGCGGTCCAGGCGAAGTACCAGAAGCTCCTCGAGAAGGTGAAGACCCTCCTTGAGCCGTTGCCTGAGTCAAAAGCCAAGACAACCTCTAAGTGATTGCTCGGGGACGCTACCGCGGCATCACGTCCACTCTGACCCTCTCCCGAACCATGAACTCGCTGTCCACCGCCTGCGCCGCCATGATTGCCGGAGTCACCCTCCTGCCGGCCGCGGAGCTGAAGATCGCCCTCAAGCCCGTCGCCGAGGGCCTCACCCAGCCCCTCACCTACACCCAGCTTCCCGGGGGAACCGGCCTCGTGGTCGACCAGCCCGGATACGTGTGGCGGATCGACCCGGACGGGACGCGTCCGACCGAGCCCATCCTCAATCTCACCGACCGGCTGTCCCCCATAAACCACGGGGCTTTCGATGAACGGGGCGTTCTGGATCTGGCACTCCATCCGGACTTCGAGTCGAACCGCCGGGTCTACATCACCTACACCGGACCGCGTCGTGCCTCCGCGCCGGAGGACTGGGACTGCACCCTGCGACTGTCCGAGTTCCGTCTCCCCGCCCAAAAGCCGCTGGTCATCGACCCGACCTCCGAGCGGATCCTCCTTGAGATCGACCAGCCCTTCTCTAATCACAACAGCGGCCGCATGGCCTTCGGCCCGGATGGATTGCTCCATCTGAGCGTCGGGGATGGCGGAAACGCCAACGACCAGGGCAAGCGCCCCGAGTCCGGGAATGGACAGAACCTCCGGACGCTCCTGGGCAAGATCGTCCGCATCGACGTGAACAAGCCCGGGAAAGGAACCGCGTACTCCATACCTGCCGACAATCCGTTCGTCACCGACGGTGCCGGGCTGCCGGAGATCTACGCCTACGGACTCAGGAACGTCTGGGGTCTGTCGTTCGACCGCGGCGGCACCCACGAGCTGTTCGCCGCGGATGTGGGGCAGAATCTGTTGGAGGAGGTCGACATCATCACGAAGGGGGGCAACTACGGTTGGTCGCTCAAGGAGGCCACCGTGGCGTTCGACGCAAAGACCCCGAACAAGCCCCCCGGAACGGTTCCGACGACCGGGGCCCGGGGTGAACCGCTGATCGATCCGATCCTCCAGTACCGGCACCCCGGCGCGAAGAAGGATCCCGAGGCCTTCGGCATCAGCATCACGGGCGGCTACGTCTACCGCGGCAAGGCCCTTCCGGAACTCGTCGGCCACTACGTCTTCGGGGATTGGAGCCGGAACTGGGGGATGCCCCAGGGTGTCGTCCTGGCGGCCCAACGTCCCACGGAGACCGGCGCCCGGTGGACCGTCTCCCCGGTGCAGATCGCCCAACCCCAGAACTTCGCGGCCTACATCACGGGCTTTGGACAGGACCGCGACGGGGAACTCTATGTGCTGACCAACGGCAGCAACGGATTGACCCCGGGCAGGGGACGCGTCTGGAAGATCGTCCCGGCCCAGTGACCGGCATCGACCTCAGCGTCGGAATCCCAGTCGAACCGTGTCGGCGATCCGCCGGATCAGACCCTTTTTCTTGGGTTTGACGGCCAGCCCCGGGATGGGTTCGCACTTCGCATTGCAGTGGGGGCAGAAGAGCAGCGCCTTCGAGTGTTTTCCCGTCAGCCGGGTCGCCCGGAGGCTCGAGACGTGGAATCTCGCCGGGCACTGGAGGACCGCCTGACATCCCTCGATGGGCTGATGGGTCGCGGCGAGTTCCGGATTCCGACAGCAGGCGGGAGTCCCGTCCGCCAGGACGTGGTCCACTCCGAACGTTGCGGTGGCCGCAGCCGGAGTCGTCGACGGAATCCGCACCTCCACCGTTTCGACCTCCAGCGTCATCTCCACATCACCGAGCCGCAGAGCCTCCCCTGGACGCAGCTCGCCCTCAGTGATGGTCCGCCCCGAGATCAGGGTCCCGTTCGTCGACCCGAGATCCCGCACCCAGACCCGGTTTCCCCCATCGAGCACGGAGATCTCGGCATGGAATCCAGACACGCTCGGGTGCTCGATCAGGATCCGGTTGACCGGGTCGCGGCCCAAGGGATTGGGCCCCACCACCAGACCATGCTCCGCCGAAGACCCCAGATCCCGCAGCTTGAACCTCCTCACGGGCCCTTTAATTGCCACCAAATGTTAAACCATAGCAAGCCCAAGGAACGGATATTTCCGGCCAACGATCCAATCCGGGGCCGGAACTCGGCAGGATGCCAAGCTGGGGACAGGCCATCAGCGCCGAACACAAACCCGATGGTCTGCTTTGTACGCGTCACAGGGCCTGGATGACCTGGGCCTGGATGACCTGACCCCAAATCTCCGCGGCCGCCCCGTTGGCCTGATCCGCAATGACCCTCGGTGACCTCAGATCCATGACCTGACCCCAAATTCTACCGCCAAATATGATGGGGAAACGCGAGGTTTGCCCCCCGATAGAGGGACAGGTCATGGGTTTGGCTTCGGTCATGGGTTTGGCTCCCAAATTGGCGGGATCGCCGGGGCTGCCGAACCAGCCCAGTCCTTCCTAGAACAGCACGCCCACGGCGGTGCCGATCACGCTGATGGGACCGGTGTCCTCGAGGGTCTCGGTGGCCTTGTCGACCTTCTGGAGGGTCAGCTTCACGTTCTTGAGGAAGGCGTTGTCGTTGACCAGTTCTCCGATCGATCCGGTGCCCCGGTTGATCTTCTCGAGGATCTCCCGGAGGTTGCCCACGGCTCCATTGGCCTGGTTGAAGAGGGAGGGGTCGGAGAGGAACTTGCCGATCGTTCCCTCGCCCTTCTCGATTTTCCCAACCACGCTGCGGAGATCGGTCATCATCCCCCGCGCCTCCTGGGTGAGCGGTTTCACGTCGGAGACCGCGTCGTTGAGGTGGTTCATGGTGCCGACCGCGGCCGTGAAGAGCGCCGGATCCTTCAGCAGCCTGCCGATCGATCCCCGTCCCTGCGCCATCTCGGAGGTGACGTCCCGCATGTTGGCAACGATGGTCGTGATATTCGACTGGTTCTGCTTCATGAAGTCGGTCAGGGGACCGAACAACTTGCTGATCTCCTCGCCGCTGAAGCTCTTGGTGAGGCCCTCGACCCCGCTGGCCACGTTGTCGAGACGGGTCATGAGATCGGAGAGATCGGCCTGTTCCCGGGACTGCAGCAGGGTGTCGGCAACGGCGAGCGGGGAGTTCTCACCCCCGAAGGTCAGCGCGACGAAATTCTGTCCCATCAGACCCGTGAACTGGATGGCCGCGATGCTGTCGGTCCGGACCGGTGCCTTGGGATCGACCTGGACGCGGTTGCCCACCACGGCGACGGAGCTGACGCGACCGATCTTGACCCCCGAGAGCTTGACCGGGTCGCTCACCTTCAGGTCGCGGGCCGAAGTGAAGCGGGCCCGGTAGACGGTGCCCCGGTTGAAGACGTTCGCCCCGCCCAGCATCTCGAACAGGATGAAGCCGGCGATGGTGACCACGGCGAAGAACATGCCCAGACGGGTCTCGAGCGAGGATTTCATGGAATGGGATGGGGGATGGATGCGACGTGAAAGGTCTCAGGCCTCCTTGAACTCCGCGTTCAGGAATTGGTGAACCAAGGGCAATGGACTCGAGCGGATCTGCTCCGGCGTACCGAGGGCGACGATGGATCCCTCGGAAAGGAACGCGATGCGATCGGCGATGCCCATCGCG
The DNA here is from genome assembly GCA_964654875.1 of uncultured Verrucomicrobiota bacterium. GTDB lineage: Bacteria > Verrucomicrobiota > Verrucomicrobiia > Limisphaerales > UBA9464 > UBA9464. Next base: position 8,369 of record CAZZKQ010000043.1, read on the forward strand.
AGGTCGACGTGGTGCGTGACCACCACGCTGGTGGCACCGATCCGGCGGTTGAGGTTCAGGATCTCGCGACCAATCGTGAGCGACACCAGCGGATCCAGCTCGCTCGTCGGCTCATCGTAGAGGATCAGCTGGGGCTCGATGACGAGTGCCCGGGCGATCGCCACCCGCTTGCGCATGCCGCCGGAAAGTTCCGACGGATACTTGGCCGCATCGCTGGGGCCCAGTCGAACCAGGGCGAGCTTTTCGAGGACGATCCGGCTGATCTCCTCCGGGGTCTTGAGCTGATGCTCGCGGAGATACAGCCCCACATTCTCCTCAACCGTCAGGGAATTCAGGAGCCCTCCACTCTGGAACACCATGGCGAGCCGATGGCGGGTCTGGTCGATGTTGGGTCCGACCCGTTCCCCGCCGACCAGGATCTCCCCGGAATCCGGCGCCTCCAGCCCGATGAGATGACGCAGGAACACCGACTTCCCGGAGCCACTTGGCCCCATCAGCACGAAGATCTCCCCGGCGGCAATGTCGAGGTCCATCGACTGCAGCACGACGCGCCCGTCGTAGGATTTCCGGAGGTTCCGGACCTTGAGCGGGATGCCTGTGGAGCGGGAATCGGACATGGTCACGCGAAGAATCCGTTGTCGAACGGCAGGAGCAACCGGGTCAGGATGTAGTCCAGGATCAGGATCAGGACGAGCGAGTTGACCACGGCCTTGGTCACACTCCGGCCAATCCCGCGGGGGCCGCCCTGGGTGGTGAGTCCCTGGTGGCAGCAGATGACCCCGACACACAGCGCGAAGAAGAAGGATTTGATGAGTCCGTTCGCGACATCCCCGGGATCGACCCCTTCCCGGAGGCTGGTGAAGAAGGTCTCCGCCGGCACGGCGATCCGGTCGTTGTGGGCAGCCACAAAGGCCCCCCCGAGCCAGCCGACGAGGTTCGAGAACACCACGAGGCACGGCACCGCGATGCTGATGGCAATGACCCGAGGCAGGACCAGAAAGCGGATCGGATTGATGGCGAGGGTCCGGAGGGCGTCGATTTCCTGGTAGACGCTCATCGAGCCCAGCTCGGCCGCCATGGCCGAGCCGACGCGCCCGGCCACGAGGATCGACATCATCACCGGGGCCAGCTCCTTGCACATCGCGATGGCCACCAGGTTGCCGAGCGCGGAACCGATCCCGTTCTCGACCAAAACCGGGCCGCTCTGGAGCGACAGCACACCCCCGATGAAGAGGGACAGGATACAGGCCATGAAGAGGCTGGCGTTCCCGATGTCGAAGAGCTGCTCCGCGATCCTGCGACGCTCCCGGCACGCCCACGGCAGGGCCTTCACCGTGGCGACGAACAGCAGCACCATTTCTCCAATGTTTCGGAACATGCGTCAGGACTCCCGGATCGGGTCGTGAGGAGAGCAGGATTTGATGCGGAGAGGAAGCCGGGTTTGGCCGGGATGTGAGCCGTGCCCCATTTCGGTGGAGGCGGTCATGACGATCGAGGTTTCAGGACGAATACCACCGCCATTCCGATCGGCAACATCAAGGCCAATAGGCCCACCCCCATCCCGACAACGAGGGCCGGCAGGGCAAGTATCGGCACAAGAGCGATCAGGACCAATGCGGCCCAATTGCACCGATTCAAGGCGCCTCCCCCCGCCGACGGGACAGGGATTCCAGCCGCTCCGCTCCCCTCGCCGTGTCGACGCCGAGGAATCCTGAGGTGGGACGGGAGTCGTCCCGCGGTCCGGCGGAAGCCGCCGCTCGGGACGAGGCCTCGCGGAAGTGGGCATTCGGAATCCAGAGCCACCTCCAATGGAGACGATCGTCCTCTCCGCGGAGGGTCTGGATCAGACCGAAGAGGGAAGAGGTCCGGACCCGCGAGGGTGACACATCACGCCGGTGGAGATTCCAAAGGACGGACTGGCTCGAGCGGCCCGTGTTGGGATTGTTCTCTGAACGGTACAGCGCCCAGAGGGGGGAATAGTTCCGCTGAACCGACTCCCGGTTCCTGAAGACCGTCTCGAACAGCTCCAGAACCTGGAACCGCTCGCGGCCATCGAGATCCCGTTTCGAGACGAAGAAAGGCCACAAAGCGCGTTCGCGGCGATACCGGCCGTCCTCCTTGCTCTGGAGACGGACATCGTCGTACAGGAAAAACGCCACCCGCCAACGGTCGCGTCGCATCGCACCGTTCTCGGCCTTCCGATGCGTGTAGAAGGGCCACATCACCAGTCGGGACTCAACCCCGGGAGCCTTGGCCACGCCGTAGAACGGGAAAAAGCGCCGGGAGGTTTTGTTGGTGCTGTCCGCCCAGCCGATGAACGGCCAGGGCGCACCCCATTCCACGAAACCCTTGGAGCGGTCCTCCGTCCGGCTGAAGAAGGGCCAGAGCACCGAGGTCTGGTGAAGGTTCGTGCCGCGTTGCCGGGAGTAGAACGGCAGGATGGCGAAGTTGGTCGTGGCCTGCGGAGTGCCAAGCCGGAGCTTCTCGTCGAAGAAGAAGGGCCAGAGGGCAAACACCTTCCCGCCACCCGGGGAAACCACCCGGTCGCCCAGGTGGTTGGTCGTCCATCCGATGTCCTTCCTCTCCCAGCCGAACAAGGGCCAGACCTGCCAGCCGTCCCAGCCCGGACCATGCCGGGTATGGACGAATGGCATCACATAGTTGCGCGTGACCAGCTCCCCCTTCCGGCTCTCGAGGTAGAGCGGGAACATGTAGAAGTTGAACTCGTCGCGGAACATCCGGTTCCGGGCGTGTCCGTAGAAGGGCAGCACCGCGATGTAGTCGTTGGTCCCGCTGCGGGATTTCTGCTGGAAATAGAACGGGAACACGGTCCGCCGGACCACCGGATCCTCCGACTGGTACGAGGCACCGGCGAAGTTCAGGAACTGCAGGAACTGCCACCTCGATTCGGTCCCCTGCTTCCGCCAGGTGAAGAGCGGATACAGCACATCCAGCTCCTCGACCTCCACGATCGGGAGCGACTGGTAGCTCACGAGCGGATACAGACCCCAGTTCCGTTCATCCTCGGTCCGCTCCCACATTGCAAGAGGTCCGAGGATCTCGGTCTTCCAGCCGGACTCCCAGACCGTCGGAAACTCCGTGAAGAGGGGACCGGCCTGGAGCGGCACCTCCGAGACGACCTCCGGCGGGGTGGCGGCGTGTGCCCCCCATCCGGCGAGCACCACCCACAGCGCGATTCGGAACCAGTGACCCATTCGAGACGCAGGACCCTCGCGGAAACAGGTCCCCGGAGGCAAGCCACGGACCGGAGGGATCCACACAGGACCGGACCGGCGGAGCTCCACGCATCCTGCAACGCCTCGAATATGGCCAACCGCATCCCCGTTCAACATAGTGGTCCTGTTGTCCCGAACGGTGCACCCGACATGAAATTCTCCAAGCCCAGTCCCAGACTCCGTGGACACCTGCTCGCCTTGACCCTTGGTGTCGGAGTTCTTCCCTCTGGGATGGAGGGCACCGCCGCGGCGACCGATGGTGGGCGGTTCGAGGCGTTCGAGACCTCGATCCGACCCGTGCTGGTCGAACACTGCTATCCCTGCCACAGCGCCCAGGCGAAGGAGGTCAAAGGGTCCCTCCGCCTCGACACCCGGGAGGGCGTCCTCAAGGGAGGTGCCTCCGGACCGCTGCTGGTCCCCGGGAAACCCGAGGAGAGCCTGTTGCTGAAGGTCCTCCACGGCACGGCACCGGACATCGGAGCCATGCCCCCGAAGAAGACAGGCGGTCCGCTCCCACCGGAACAGATCGCCGCCATCACGGAATGGATCCGCGCCGGCGCCCCGGATCCCCGGACGGAGGAGGCAACCTCCTCCGGCGCTTCCGAAGGACACTGGGCCTTCCAGCAGCCCCGATCCACGCCACCACCCGTCGTGGCCGGATACGAACAGCTCGCCCACCCGATCGACCGCTTCATCGTCGCCCAGCTGGTGCGGAAGGGGCTGGGGCCCTCACCGAGGGCGGATCGACACACCCTGCTCCGCCGGGTCGCCTTCGATCTCACCGGACTTCCCCCGAGCCCCGAGGAGGTGCAGGCGTTCCTCGCGGATCCCTCGCCGAGGGCCTACGAGTCCGCCGTCGATCGGCTCCTCGCATCACCCCGATACGGCGAGCGCTGGGGACGGCACTGGCTCGACATCGCCCGCTACGCCGATTCCAAGGGATACGTGTTCGAGCAGGAACGGCGCTTCAGCCACAGCTTCACGTATCGCGACTGGGTCGTGCAGGCCCTCAACCGCGACCTGCCCTACGACACGTTCCTGGTCCAGCAGATCGCCGGGGACCAGGTCGCCACGCCCGACGACCCATGGCC
>CAZZKQ010000044.1:0-12353 GCA_964654875.1 uncultured Verrucomicrobiota bacterium
CGAGTGGACCTATCGTGGCACGGCCGGCAGCAGCACCTACGGGATCGGCACGGACTTCTCGCCGGACATCGACATGGCCAAGATGAGCGGCCTCGTCGGCGGCATGCAGGGCGGGGACTTCTCCTTCCTCCTCCGGGCCCTCAAGACCCAGGGCAAGCTGCATGTCCTGAGCCGGCCCCAGATTGTCACCGCCGACAACAAGCCGGCCACGATCAACGTCGGCAAGAAGGTGCCCCTCGTGGAGCAGACCCGCCTGGACGCCCAGAACAACCTGACCACCCAATACCGCTACGAGGACGTCGGTGTGAACCTGACCGTCACGCCGAAGATCAGCCGGGATGGCTTCGTGAAGATGGAGATCAGCACGACCAACAGCACGCTGTCGGCGCAGATCATCGACATCAACAAGTCGGCCCAGGCCCCTGTGGTCGACCAGCGGAAGGCCAACACCACGGTGAGTGCCCAGAGCGGCCAGACCATCGTCATCGGGGGTCTCATCGACACCATCAACGAGACCAACATGCGGAAGGTGCCGGTCCTTGGGGACATCCCCTACCTCGGCGTCCTCTTCCGGACCACCAGCACAAAGAAGGAGCGGAAGGAGCTGTTGATCCTCATGACCCCGATCGTCTTGGACAACTCCCAGGTCCCGGTGAAGCTCACCGATCCGGATCGGGTGCTCCGGGACAACCTCGACAACGCGGACATCAAGCAGATCATGCGGGAGGGCGACATGCAGCGCCGCATCCTGGAGCCGTATTATCGGACCAATCGACCCTCCTGGCGGGAGAACCAGATCAGGACCAACCCGGCACCGGCGCTATGAGGGAACGGAGGCGGCGGACAGCGATTTGGGTCGTGGTCCTGTCAGGACTGGTCGTGCTGACCGGATGTGCGGGCCTCTCGACCGGTGGACGATTGACCGAGCTGCATCTCTTTGGCGTGCCGGTGGCGCTGAATCTGGGGTCGAAGTCGGGACCCGACGGCATCGGGCTTCGTCTCTATGCCAGCACGGCCGATGTGGCGAAGGGGATCCCGATCCGGGATGGTGTCCTGGAGATCCTGATGTTCGACGGAACCGTCGGGGAGGCCTATGCGCGGTCGGAGAAGCCGCTGAAGACATGGTCGTTCACGTCCGGTCAGCTGGGGGCCTTCGCCGGGACATCATCCCTCGGTGTCGGCTATCAGTTCCCTCTCCGCTGGGGAGCGGATGTGCCCCGTCAGGCTGTCGTGACGGTGATCGCCCGCCATGTGGCGCCGAACAAATCGGTGACGTGGTCCACGGCCACGACGATCTCGATTGTCACCCGGTAAGGGGGCATCCGGTCGTCGCCCCTCAGAGTTTGAGGCGGAGCTGCGGCAGCTTCTTCTCCAGGTCCTCGCCGATGTCCTCCTGGAACATGTAGGCATCGCGGGCGCCGCCGGTGTTCCAGCTGTGCAGGAACAGAAGTTTCTGGGCCGAAACCCAGCGGGCCGCCCCGTCCGTGGTCAGGTGGTTCGCTCCGACCGGCTTGTTGCCGATCCCTTTGTGGGCGGGCATGCCCTTGAAGGCCGAATCGCGTCCCCCGCCCCACTTGCCGTCGACCTTCAGGGTTGCGTCCGCGGCGAGGACCCAGCCGGGCTGGGCCGACGACGTCTTGACCGGACTCCGTGAGGCGAAGGACCCCGCAGGGTTGTTCCAACGATCGATGCCCCCGTAGTACTGGTACCCGATGTTGAACTGCTTGTACTCCCGTTCGTAGGTCGGGAAATCAGGTCGATTGGGGCAGGTCCACATCTTGGCGACCATCCCGTTCGTCTCAACCGGTAGCCCCAGCTGCTTCGCCGAGGCGGCCTCGGGTTCGTTGATGGAGATCTGGACCCACAATCCACCATCGAACCGCGCCTTGAGGAGGACATCCCGGTTGTCGTTGGCATAGAGGGTCATGCCGATCCCGATCTGGCGGAGGTTGCTGAGGCATCTCGCACGGCGTCCCTGCTCCTTGGCCTTCGCGAGAGCCGGGAGAAGCATGCCCGCAAGAATGGCGATGATCGCGATGACCACCAGCAGTTCGATCAGCGTGAAGCCCCGGACTCGGCAGGGGTGGGTGGGATGACGCATCGGTTTGAGGATTGGATCCAACAGGGTGCAAAGAAGAACGTTTCATTGGCGGGGCGGGCGGCCAAGCGAGGATTCGCGGACTGGTCGCGTGCGCCGTGCGCATTCTTTGGCCTTGTTGGCCGGAAAACCCGTCCTAGCCTCACGAGGGATGGAGCCCATCGTTTTCCTTTTGGTGGCCGGTGCCGTCCTTCTGCTGGTGGAGCCGATTCTCCCCCATCTGGTCTCCGGATCGGTCGGGCTCGTGTTCTGGGCCATCGCCGTGGTCCTCATCTATGGACGCTACGGCTCCAGTGTTGGGCACCTGAGTCTTGCCGTCCTGCTGTCCGTGGCGCTGGTCGGATCATGGTGGTACCTCAGAAAACTCCCCGAGACCCGGTTTGGTCGCAGCGTCCGATCCGATCGCGTGATCCCTCCCGAGACCGCTGCCAAGACCCATCTGGTGGGCGTCGACGGTATCGCTCTGACTCCGCTGCGTCCGGGTGGACTGGCCCAGTTCGGGGCCGAACGGGTCGACGTCGTGACCTCGGGGGAACCCCTCGACAAGGGGGAACGGATCCGGGTCCTGAGCGTCGATGGCCCGCGCGTCCTGGTTCGATCCGCCTGAACCTCTTTCCTGTCCTCACCCCGCCCATAATTCCCCATCCATGAACAGCCTGCTTGCTGCCCAGCTCGACATCGGTTCCGTCGTCATCGTCGCCATCCTCGGCGTTGCCGGGCTCTCGTTCCTCTTCCTCATGGCCAGCTTCGGGTCCATCTGGCTCCGGGCCATGGCCTCTGGAGCACCCGTTGGCCTCGTCGAACTGGTGGCCCTCCGACTCCGGGGCATCCCGGTCGGGTTCATTGTCGACAACCGGATCACCGCCGTGAAATCGGGCCTGCCCCTCACCATCGACGATCTGTCCACCCACTTCCTCGCGGGGGGCAACGTCGACATGATTGTCCAGGCACTCATTGCAGCCCAACGGGCGGGCATCCATCTCGATTTCAACCGTGCCTGCGCGATCGACCTCGCCACCAAGGGAACCGGCAAGAATGTCGTCGACGCCGTGAAGACCTCGGTCAATCCGCGGGTGATCGACTGCCCGAATCCTGCGTCTGGCAAGGTGACGATCGATGCGGTGGCCAAGGACGGCATCGTGATCAAGGCCCGGGCCCGAGTCACCGTTCGCACCAACCTCGACCGCTTCGTCGGCGGCGCCACCGAGGAGACCATCATCGCGCGGGTCGGCGAAGGCATCGTGTCGACGATCGGATCGGTAGAGACCTACAAGCAGGTGCTCGAGAACCCGGACCGCATCTCGAAGACGGTTCTCGAGAAGGGTCTCGATGCGAACACCGCCTTTGAGATCCTCTCGATCGACATCGCGGATGTGGACATCGGCGAGAACGTGGGCGCGAAGCTGCAGGCGGAGCAGGCCGAGGCGAACAAGCTCAAGGCACAGGCCGAGGCGGAGGTCCGCCGTGCCAATGCCGTGGCCCTCGAGCAGGAGATGATCGCCAAGGTGGCCGACATGCGGGCCCGGGTCGTCGAGGCGGAGGCGCAGGTGCCGCTGGCGTTGTCCGAGGCGTTCCGCACCGGGAATCTCGGGGTCATGGACTACTATCGGATGAAGAATCTCCAGGCCGACACCTCGATGCGGGAGAACATCGCGGGCACACCGGATGCGAAGTGAGGGGGATCTAGGATCCAGCCATGCACCTTCTCCTGGCCGATTCCTGGGACTCGCTGATCCCGGTGGTTGTCTTCGCCATCGGCGTGCTCTTTTCCCTGATCCAGCGCGCCTTCCAGCGAAGCCGTCGGTCCGACCGATCCGAACCGGGTGGATGGGGGCAGAGCCCCGAGGTTCTCGGGGAAGGGACCGAGGTGGAGTCCGGTGGACGGATACTCCGGCGCTATGTGCGACCTGGAGGGTCAACCTTGGCTCCCCCGCCGTTGCCAACCGCGTCCAGTTCCTGGGAACAGGAGCTGGAACGAATCCTCCAGCGGCGTGGTTCCCAGGCTGCGCAACCGTCGCCCCCAGTGCCGCCGACAGCCGAGACGGTCACGATGCCGGAACCTGGTCCCTCGTGGGAAACCGTCCGGAACACGCTGGAGCATCCCATTGAGCCCGTGACCTCGGTCGAGGATCTCTCCGCCCGGGATCTCGAGTCCGCTCCGACGGACCCGATGCCGCTCAGCACGGCTGTGGAGTATGGGGAACGAAGGGTGTCGACCATCGATCTCGAGGAACGTGTCCGCCGTATGATGGAGCGGGTCGGGGGGCAGGTCCGACACGTGATCCCGGTCGCCGCAACGGCGGCGACCTCCTCGAAGGGCAAGTCATCCGGGGTGCAAGAGGTCTGGGCTGGCAGTCTGAGGAACCCCGTTTCCGCACGCCAGGCCATGCTCGCCAGCCTCATCCTGGGTCGGCCGAAGAGTCTGGAGGCCTGATCCGGACAGCGCGATGGGGTCGTCGACCCAGCACGGTGTGGGGCGGAATGAGGGGTGGGACTACATGCCCATGCGCATCAGTTCCTGCTCGAGGGCCATCTGGAACTCCTGTCCATCGCCGGCACTGGGGCGATATCCCTTGGTCTCGGGCATCAGACCCAGTCGACCGGTTGTGTCGAGCAGCCAGGTGGCCTTCTGGCCATCGCTGAACGTGACCTTTCCACTGACCATGGCACCGGGACGGGTGACGGCGTCGACGGTCACCTTCACCCCACCGGGGGGCGCGGGTTGGGTCGGCTCGAGTGGGGACGGGGCCGGGGTCTCCGGGACCGGCGCCGCCTTGGGCGGTTCGGGGTCCTTGGGCATCACCTGAAGATCGGTGACCAGCATCCGGACATCCATGTAGGTCAGGCGGATCCCGAAATCCGTCTCCAGCCGGCGCTGGAACTCGGACAACTTCATCCCATCTGCAAGCCACTGACGGGCGACCTGCTGCTGTTCGGTGGTCAACTGCATGGGCGGACACTAGGAATCCTGGGCGGTGCGGGCAAGACGCCCGAGGCCCGGCTTCGGTGACCCGACCCTAGGGCGACGGAGTATCCCGCTAGGGTTTGGAGCCCGCTTGGGAACAGAAGGTTGTGACTGCGTCTCCGGGGCCGTTTTCCTCGACAATCAAAGGAGCGGAAGGAACATCGAAGAATGGCTATGAAATCCGAAGTGCCGGACACAGGGAGACCCTTGTTGAGGCGTCTGCTGGAGCGACCTGCCGGGGTATTCTGGGTGTTTCTGGCGATCTACCTGTTCACCTGGCCCGGGCACTACACCTCCGGGGACGGTGCCGTGAAGGTGGATTGGGCCCGAGGACTGCTCTTCCGCGGAAGCTCGAAGCTCGATCCCGTGATTGGTGACACCCTCGAATACAGCTACTTCGGGGTCGGACACACGATCTTGGCCATGCCGACCCTCCTGACGTCCCATCTGACCCGCAAGTTTCTGGGATTCAGCTGCGAGGGCGCGCTCTACAGTCTGATCTTCGTCGTCAACGGCGCCATCCTCCTCCACCTTGTCGCGAGATACCTGTGGCCGATCTATGGACCACGCCGCAGCTGGGTTGCCGTGGTGCTGCTGGGTTTGGCAACCATCTGGTGGCCCTACACCAAGGTGGATTTCAGCGAACCCCTGGTCACCACGGCCTTCTTTGCCTCGTTTCTCCTGCTGCGCTCGGGCAAGCCCTTCTACGGGATGTTGATGGCGGGTGTGGGATGGACCTTCAGGCCCGAGGCCCTGCTGTTCGCCGGACTCCTCGGGTTGTGGCACCTGGCCCGGACGCGTCGGGGGCAGGACGTCGTTCCAATGGGCTTGGGGATGCTACCGGCCGGGGCAATCAACCTTGGGGCCAACTGGATCCGCTGGGGTTCATGGTCGGCCACCGGTTATGCGTCGATGGGGTTCGACTACCCAGCCCTCGCCGGCTTCTACGGGCTTCTATTCTCGCCGGGCAAGGGCCTCTTCTGGTTCTCCCCGCCCCTGTTGCTGGGCTGCGTCGGATGGAACCTCATGAGGAAGCGTGAGTCGACCCGCCACGATGCCTGGTTGTTCGCAGCCGTGTTCGTAGCCAGTCTCGCATTGTATTGTCGGTGGTTTGAATGGACGAGCGACGATGCCTGGGGCGTCCGATACCTGATCCCGGGCGTGGTGTTGATGACCCTTCCCGCCGTCGAGCTCGCGAATCGGCGTCTGTGGGTGGGAAGCCTCCTGACCATCGGCATTGCAGTTCAGCTGCTGGCGGTCCTTGTCCCGCCCCTCGAATACGTGATGATGATGCATAGGGTTGGCGCCGAGAGACCCGGTGCCTTCGGCAGTCCAGGCCGGAAGCCCATCGACTTGGAGGAGACGTGGTACCATCCACGCTACGGGCAACTGCCTGGGCATTGGACCCTTGTCAGGGTCCTGTTTGGCCTGCCCCCGGGACCGAGGACTGAGCGTCAGAACCGGATGACCGGGCTTTCCCTGTACGAATGCTTCCCTCCCGAGGCCTGGCGCCGGCATGCGTTCCCGGACTTCATCTGGTGGCGGCTTGTCGAAAAGGCCAGGGATCGGGGCCAAGCCACCAATCCCAACCCCTGACCGCCACCCTGGGGCTCGATGGCCCGGAAGAGGTCTAGGAGGGGGCGTCGCCCAGAGGCGTGAGTGGCGTCCTCTTCGCCGCACGAAGGCGCTGCATCTCCTGCATCAGGGCCAGTCTCTCCCCATCCTCCAGGGCCGGATCCGCAAGGGTCCGTGTCACATCCCCAAGACGGCCGTCGAGGTGGAGATTCCGTAGGCGGACAAGGGTGTCGGTGAGGCCGACCTCCGGATTGGGCAGTGCCCGACGCTCGCTGGCGGCTCCCGAGACCAAGGCGCGGGCGTCGTCGTCATCCTCGAGCTGGCTGATCATGCCGGCCACATCTCCATGTGAGGCAAAATGGAGACCGATGATCCGCTTCACGCCGTCGTGCCGGATCCAGTCCGGATCGAGGTGAAGGGCGGCGAAATGGGCAAGCGACGGCTCCGTGAGGAGATATCTCAGCAGCCACATCTCCAATTCTGATGGAGGAGACTGGGCCGGAGTTCGGACGGTGGCCACGGAATCCTGATGCGAGGGCTGTTGGGGGCTGGGCCGGACCTTTCGGAACTCCTGCCGGACCGCAGCAGGGTCCACACCGAGGCGTTGGGCCACCCTCTGGGCATAGGTATCGATCACCACGGCATTGCCCGTCTTCTGCACCGCTTCCCCGACCGATCGAACCACCACGGCGCGACCCCGGTCGGTGGACACGTCGTTCTCCTCGAGAAGGTGTCGGAGGTAGAAATCGAAGTATCCCTCCGCCCGCGTCAGGATGCCACGGAATGCCTCGGTTCCATGATTCTTGATGAAGCTGTCGGGATCATCCGGAGGAGGAATCGAGGCGACCCGGACCGACAGCCCTGAGCCGAGGAGACCGTCGAAGGACCGGACGCTGGCATTGCGCCCCGCCTTGTCGCCGTCGAAGCACAGAACCACCTCCTCGACATAGCGTCGAATCACCCGCGCATGATCCGGGGTCAGGGCCGTGCCCTGGGGGGCCACCACGTTCCGGATGCCCGCGGCGTGGCAGGCGATGGTGTCGAGCTGGCCCTCGCAGATGATGGCGTGGCCGGCGTCGAGGATCGCACGGCGGGCCTTGTCGAGGGCGAACAGGATCCTGCCCTTGGTGAAGATCGGGGTCTCGGGCGAATTGACGTACTTCGCTGTTTTCTCATCCCCCTGGAGCACCCGGCCGCTGAACGCGATCACCCGCCCCTGCTCATCACAGATCGGGAACATCAGGCGGCCGCGGAAGCGGTCGTAGACCCTTCCCGTCTCCGCCTTCCGGAGGATGAGACCGGCCTGCTCGCACAGGGCTTCGTCGAAGCCCTTCGACTTCGCCCAGTTGACGGTGTCGTCCCAGGCCTCGGGAGCCGCACCGAGGCGGAACTCCTTCACGGTCTCCGGTGCGACGCCGCGCGCGGCAAGGTAGTTTCGGGCGAGCTCCCCGGCCGCCTCGTTGGCGAGGCACTGCTGCCATCTCAGGCAGATCGCCTCATGCAGCTTCAGAAGCGAGTCCTTGAGGCCGCGGTTCTCCGGGGCGCCCGTGCCTGCTTCGTATTCGAGCGGGATCCGGGCCCGTTCTGCGAGGCGCTCGATCGCCTCGGGGAATGAGATGTTCTCGTACAGCTGGACAAACTTGAACACGTCCCCGCCCGCATGGCAGCCGAAGCAATGGAAGATCTGCCGGGCCGGGTTGACGTTGAAGCTGGGGGATTTCTCCCGGTGGAACGGGCAGAGGCAGACAAAGTTTGCGCCGTTGCGCTTGAGCGGGATCGACGCGCCGATGAGATCCACGATGTCGCTCGCGGCTCGTACGCGTTCGCGGAAGCTGTCGGAAAACCGGGGCATCAGACGTCCACCGGAGTACCCGATCCACCGCGGCCTGACGAGCCCGGGGCTCTGAGACGCGCCACGAAAGCCCCATCCACCCCGTCCCGGACGGGATCCAGCGTCCGCCGGGTCTCGACCTTGAACCCCGGATGCAAGGCGAGGAACCGGGTCACCACCTCCTCGTTCTCCTCGGGCTCGAGGCTGCAGGTCGAATAGACGATCCGTCCCCCGGGCCGGATGCGCCGGGCGGCGTCCGTCAGCAGGTCGGCCTGCACGGTAGCCATTCGCAGGAACTCGGCTGGATCCAGCCGCCACCGGAGCTCCACCCGTCGGCGCAGAACGCCGGTATTCGAGCAGGGCGCATCCACAAGGATGCCGTCAAACTCCGGCGTTGCCGGGGGAAGTGCGGAGATGGTGTTCACACAGGTCGCCCCGAGGCGCCCCGCGTTTTCTCGAAGCAGGTCCAGACGTCCTTCCGAGGTGTCATGGGCCACAATCCGGCCCGAATTCGCCATCCGCTCAGCCATGTACAGGGTCTTGCCACCTGGCGCGGCACAGAGGTCCAGCAGGGTTTCACCGGGACGCGGGTCGAGTTCACGGATGGCCAGAAGGGTGCTTGGATCCTGTAGGTAGAACCCTCCCTCCCGGAAGCTGCCCAGACCCGCAACTGCTGGAATGCCCGAGAGTTCATGCAGCGTCCCGGGTTCCGCCCAGTCGAGGACCCGCTCGGCGTGGATGACCCCTTCGGCGTACCAGCGGAGCAGGAGTTCCTCGGGAGTGGTCTTCAGACGGTTCACGCGGGCGAAGAGTGGGGGAGGTGTATTGACCCATCGGCAGAGCGTCTGCAGTTCTTCGGAGTCGTATCGTGTCGACCACCGCTCAACGAGCCATGGCGGGAGCGACCATCCCCTCGCCGGCTCGGAGCGCTGCAGCTCCTTGAGGCGGTGCCGGGTGGCTTCGCGATCCCGGATGACGTTCCTCAATACGGCATTCACGAAGCCGGCCTGGCCTGGAAACCCGAGGCGCCGAGCCAGCTCGACGGAGTCATGGACCGCTGCGTGGTCGGGTATGCGGTCGAGCCAGAGCAGCTGGTAGATCCCGAGACGGAGCAGGGTCCGTGGCACCATCGGGATCGGACGCCGATCGGTTCGGGCGGCGATGAAATCGTCGAGGGTTTGGCGCCATCGGAGTACCCCGAGGATGAGCTCCTGTGCGAGGCGGCGATCGGCCGGTTTGAGGCCGATGAATGCGCGGTCTTTTTCAAGTCGACGCTCCGCGAAATCCCCGGGTTCCTCCTGTCGGACAAGAAACAGGACGGCAAATTCTCTTGGTTCGGAAACCATCGGGAAGGCATACTGACCGTCCTCCGTTGAGGAGCCAGTTTTTAGCTCATGAAAGAGGAAATGGACCAGTTGGTTGCCGCCGGAAAGATCCAGCCGAAGCACGTCGCCCCGTTGACGGCGCTGCTCGAGGCGGGGTTTGGACAACACCGCAGCTGGGGCTTCGGAAAGATCCGGACCCTGGATGGAATCGCCGGGCGGCTTGTCATCGATTTCGCCAACAAGCCCGGCCATGCCCTCGATCTGGCCTTTGCCACGGAGACGCTCAAGCCGATCCCCAAGGACCACATCCTCGCGAGGAAGCACTCGGATCTGAAAGGACTCCAGCAGATGGCGGCCCTGCATCATCTCGATGTCGTCAAGCTGGTCATCGACAGCTTCGGCGGGAAGGCGACGGTCGATCAGATCGAGTCCGTCCTCGTGCCGGATGTCATCCAGAGCGACTGGAAGAAGTGGTGGGAGGCGGCCAAGACCGAGCTGAAGAAGGACGGTCACTTCCTGGTCCCGATCAAGAAGGCCGAGCCCATCGTCTACCAGGCCGAGGAACAGCATCTGACGGACCGCCTCCTCCGGGATTTCAGGGCGGCCAAGGGCCTCAAGGCCCGCGTGGTGGTGGCCCATGAGATCCAGAAGAACCTCGCGGACCTGCCCGACAAAGCCCTGCTGTCGGAGGTTCTCGACCAGCTCAACGCCGAGATTGGAACCCATCTGACCACCCGGCCCAGCGAGGCCCTCGAAGGGATCTTCGTCCGGGAAGAGCTCCGTCAGGCCACCTCGATTCCCGCCCCCGAGGGCGAGGTCGTCGCCAAGGACATCTGGAACCAGCGCCTCCGCATCCGGGACCTGTTCGAGGAGATTCCCGTGGCCAAGCATCGGCGGGCACTCGAATCGTTCCGGGACAACGTTCCCGACTGGGCTGCCCAGATCGTGCTCCTCATCAACGACGTCCCGGCGAAGCTGGCAGGCGAGTGCGCCCGGATCCTCCTCCAGGAGAACCGTGGCCAGCTGCTGAAGGACACCCTGGCGCGTCTATTCTCCCAGCACGGGGCCAGCAGCGAGCTGTTGCTCTGGTTCGGCAAGGACCGCAGCGACTTCTTCGCCGAACTCCTCAATCCCGAGGTGTTCCGTGCGATGCTGTCCGCGATCGAGCGGGACCAGTTCATGGAGAAGAAGGGCAACCGGCTCCGCGACTACGTCCTCGAGGACCAGACCCTCATTCCGGCTCTCATCGAGTCGGCCGATGTCGAGATCATCCGTGATCTGACCCGCACCCTCCAGCTGAGCCCGAGCTTCGACGACATGAGCAAGCGCTCCCTGCTGGCCCGGATCGTCAAGATGTACCCGGCGATCCAGGAGATGATCACCGGGGAGCAGACCAAGGAGGACAAGACCTTCCTGGTGAGCTGGTCGAGCATCGAGCGGCGGAAGACCGAGTACGAGGACCTCGTCCAGAAGCAGATCCCGGCGAACGTCCGCGACATCGCCCTCGCCCGGAGCTATGGCGATCTTCGCGAGAACGCCGAATACAAGTTCGCCAAGGAGCAGCAGAAGGTCCTGAACCGCCGCAAACACGAACTCGAGGCCCAGATGGGCAAGGCTCGTGGGACAGACTTCTCCAATGCCCGGACCGACGTCGTGACGCCGGGAACCACGGTCACCCTGACGGATCTCGACTCAGGCAAGGCCGAGGGCGTCCACATCCTCGGAGCGTGGGATGGAGACGCCGACCGGAACATCGTCAGCTACCTCACGCCGTTTGCCCAGGCGCTCCTCAACAAGGGCGTCGGCGCGGAGGCGGAGCTGCCGGGCGAGGTCGGGAAACGGAGGGTCCGCATCGACAGCATCGTGGTGGCCGACGTCGCCTCCCTGCTCCCCGCGGCGGCGCAGGCGGCCGCCTGAGTCGCGGCATCCCCAGACCGTCACGGGAGACTGCACCGTGGAGACGGAGTCGAAGCTCGAACGGCTGAGGGAATCCCTCCGCGCCCTGGGCTCCTGTCTCGTCGCCTATTCCGGTGGTGTGGACTCCGTCTTTCTGGCCCACGTCGCCCATGCCGTCCTCGGACCCCGGGCCCTGGCCGTCATCGCCGATTCGCCCAGTCTGCCCCGACAGGAACTCGAGGAGGCGCGGGCGCTCGCGGAACGCTGCGGGTTCCCCCTGCGGATTGTCCGGACAGCCGAGTTCTCGGATTCCCGATACCTCTCCAATCCCGTCAACCGCTGCTATTTCTGCAAGCATGCCCTGTTCTCGGAGCTGGTCCCGATTGCCCGGGAGGAGGGCTTCCAGGCGGTCGTGTACGGGGAGAACGCCAGTGACGTCGGGGACCATCGTCCCGGAGCCCAGGCGGCGGCCGAGTTCGAGGTCCGGGCTCCATTGAAGGAAGTCGGACTTACCAAGGCCGAGATCCGCGTCCTGAGTGCGCGATTCGGACTCCCCACGGCCGACAAGCCCCAGATGGCCTGTCTGAGCTCCAGGATTCCGACCGGCGAGGCTGTCACCCCGGCCAAGCTGGCCCAGATCGAGGCGGCAGAACGTCATCTCCG
>CAZZKQ010000045.1:0-12222 GCA_964654875.1 uncultured Verrucomicrobiota bacterium
CCTCCGTCGGCGTGGTATCGTAACGGAATCGGACCCGCTCAAAGAGCACCCTTCCCTCTAGTCGTCGAAGGTCCACCGCCATGGGTCGATCGCGAACCTGGGGTTCAGTATCGAGCAGTCCAAAGATCCGCTCGGCACTGGCCGCCGCCGACAGGGCGGCATTGTAGAGATCACCCATGACCTGGATCGGGCCGAAGAACAGTCCCAGGTACAGGACGAATGCGGCCAATTGCCCCACGGTCAGAAGCCCTTCCATGACGCGCCATCCCCCATACCCCAGCACGACCGCGGTCGCTCCACCCGCCAGCAGGTTCACCAGCGGCATGTAGGTGTGGAAAACCCTCGCCGAAGCCACCCATCGGTCGGTGAACTCGCCCTGCAGCCGGTTGAACCGACGCAGGTTTTCGTCTTCCCGGACGAACGCCTGCACCACACGGACCCCTGTGATGTTCTCCGCCATCGCAGCGGTGATCCGCGACTGGGTGCCTCGGAGTCGCCGATGGGCGTCCCGACCCCGGTGATGGAACCAGAGCGTCAGCCAGACGAGGGGCGGGAGGACAATGCCCACGGCAAGGAACAGGCGGAGATCGTAGCGAATCAGCAGGATCACCACCCCGATCAAGGTGATCAGGCTCGACAATGCCTGGGACGCACCCCAGGTCAGCACCCGATCCAACGCGTCCACATCGGAATCCGCCCGGGCAATGATCCGCCCCTGATGGGTGCGGTCGAAATAGTTCAACGAGAGACGCTGGATGTGCTCGAAGACCGCCAAGCGGAGATCGTTCATGGCTCCCTGCCCGATGGTGATCGAGGAGCGGACCTGCCAGACGGACAGGGCCCAGCCAGCGAGCAGGTTGACGAGATAGACAGCACTCACCACACCCACCCCGCGGAGGGCGTCGTCGGAGGCCTCCCGGCCCCGCATCAAGGCCGGCTCGAGGTATCGGTCGATACCGACCTGGACGAGCTTTGGGCCCAGCAGGGTCGAGCCCGTGGCCAGCACCGTGAGGAAAAGATTCGCGACGAACAGTCGGCGATGAGGGCGGGTGTAGGCGAAGAGACGTCGGAAGACCGACCCCTTCATCGGGG
Source organism: uncultured Verrucomicrobiota bacterium (assembly GCA_964654875.1). Lineage (GTDB taxonomy): Bacteria > Verrucomicrobiota > Verrucomicrobiia > Limisphaerales > UBA9464 > UBA9464. The sequence continues at coordinate 1,093 of CAZZKQ010000045.1, forward strand.
CCTGCGCGAACTCCTCGTCGAGTGCGATGTCGTCGTGGGTCGCCATCAACGCCCTCCTTCCACGGCCTGCCCGCCGAACAGGGATCGATACAGATCGTGGGAGTGAAGGAGATCCTCATGGATGCCGAGCCCAACCATGCGCCCCCGATCGAGCACAAGGATCCGGTCGGCCCGACGGACCGTGGCGAGCCGATGCGCCACCATCAGGGTCGTCCGCCCACGGCAGAGCGCGCCCAGGGCGTCCTGGATCTCATGCTCCGTGCGCGGATCCACGGCGCTGGTGGCGTCATCCAGCAGCACGATCCGCGGATCCACCAGGAGCGCCCGGGCGATCGCCAGACGCTGTCGCTGCCCGCCACTGAGGGAAACTCCCCTCTCGCCGATGACCGTGTCATAGCCCTCGGCAAGCTCGCGGATGAACCCATCGGCCCGGGCAGCCCGGGCGACCCGTTCGATATCCTCTCGGGTGGCTCCAGGACGTCCGAAGGCGATGTTGTCGGCAACGGACGCACTGAACAGGAAGGTCTCCTGGAAGACGATCGCCACGTTCCTCCGCAAGGAAGCCGGATCCAGTTGGCAGACATCGATGTCATCGACGAGGAGCCTTCCCCGCGTCGGCCAATGGAAACCGGGAACCAGCGAGAGGAGTGTCGTCTTGCCCGCACCGGTGGGACCCACGATCGCCAGCGTCTCTCCCGGCTGGATCGTCAGGGTGATTTCCTCCAACGCCGCGACCGGACTGCGCGGATTCCCAGACGGGCCACCATCGGAGGGGGCGGGTTTCTCGGATTCCACCCGCAACGAGGGGGTGGAGCTGTAGTCGAATCCCACCCCTTCGAAGCGGATCCCGCCGCGGATCGGGCGCGCAACCGGGTGGCATCGAGCGGCTCCGGGGGATGCGTCCTGAAGGATCTCGCAGATCCGTTGGGCGGCCGAGCTGGCGTTCTGGAGGATGCTGGTGATCTGCCCGATGATTCCGATGCGGCCGCCAAGGCCGAGGAGGTAGAAGACCACCTTCACCAGATCGCCGAGCGGAATCTCACCCCGGACAACCTGCTGGCCCCCGACCCACAACACGAGGGGCAGACCCAGCCCGAACAGAAACTGGGCGAACGGGACACGGGCAGCCCAGTAATTGACCGTCTCAGCCACCTCCCGGAGGAATTCCTCCCGCTTCCCGCGGAATTTCTCGATCTCGGCCGCCTCTCGGGCGAACGCCTTCACGACCCGGACCCCGGCGATGTTCTCCTGGATCACCGTGCTCATCGCCCCGTGGCGATCGTGCACGCGTCGCCAACGGGGCTGGAGCCGGATGGCGAAGTATCCCATCGCCAAGACGGTCGGGAGCATGGAACCGAGCGCGATGAATCCGAGGGGCGCGCTGACCAGGAAGACCAGCAACAGGGTTCCCAGCAGACCTGCCAGGACGTCGACGCTGAACAGGAGACACACAAACAGGAACTCCTGGAGCCGGCCGACATCCGTCACGGCCCTGGAGATCAGCTCTCCAGTGCGGGCGTTGTCGTGCCACGCAAAACTCCTCCGCTGGAGGGCGTCGTACACCGCCGCACGGATGTCCCCCAATGTGGTGATGGCGGTACGATTGCGGACGGGACCGAGGATGAGTCCAACAAGGGTCCGCAGAAGGACCAGGCCAGAAAAGACCGCCACGGACCAGACCAACGGGTAGTTCTGCGCAGCGACTGGATCCTGGAGCCGGGTGATGGCATTGCCGAGGAACTGGGGGAGGATCAATTCGATGCCGATGTTGACCAGCAGCAGCGAGACCGAGAGAGCCACCCATCCGGGTCGACGTCCGAGAAAGGCCAGGACGGTCCAAAGCGCCCGGGAGGCGCTGGGGACATCGGCTGGAGCGATTAGGGTTTGGGAAGGCATCAGACTCAGGGCAGGATACGAGATCCTCCAAAAAGGCGGTCGAAGCTGTCATCCGCCCCAATCCCGGCAAGCGGAAGTCGACCTGCCGGCGTCACACCACCCCTCGGGACACGCTCATCGGGGACTGTTCGAAGGGAAGACAATGACTCGTCGCCCAGCCTCAAATCACCAGATCCGCGAGACGGGCCACCGGAACGGTGTCGCCATCGGAGTTGAAACACCGGAGGTGGTTTTTTGGTCCAGGATCGTTCCACCGGGGACCCTGTTTGCCTGGCTGTGTGACGGCGATCCGAAGGGGACTGGCTGCTCGATCGATCCAGGAATAGTCTCCCGACATGGGTGATGTCTCACGTCGGGACCTTTTCCGAATCTTCGGCCGCCGGGTGCAGCCGGCTCCCAGGCCGGTCGCGGAACCCGACCCCCTTCGGGTTGCTCTCGTATCGGGACGCCACTGCCTGGCTCTGACCTCCCGATGCTCGGTCTGCATCGAGCAGTGCCCCATCCCCGGCGCCATGCAGTGGGATGCTGGGCTGCCCATGGTGAACCCCGACATCTGCAATGGCTGCCGGATCTGCCAGCAGGTCTGTCCCGCCCCCACGAACGCCATCCGCATGCTGCCCCGCCCCCCGGGCAGCAATCAGTCGTGGCAGGAATCCCCGGGCTGACACGAGCCCTCAGAGATTGAGGCCGAGGGCGGGCGGGCTACACGGCGTACGACCTCGCGCTCAAGAAGAACTTCTCAGGAATCTCCCGGACTTCAGTGAAAAGACCGGTCTTCCTTAACGCGGTGGCCATCCGTTCGACGACAGGCAGGTCGTCGTCGAACCTCCACAACAACGATTCGGCGTACCGCTTGCGCGCATGACCACTGGCCTCCTCGAGTCCGTCGAACACGTCATACGTGGCGTCCCATGCCTCGCACGCCTCCTCCTCGGTTCGACAAACCGCCTGGTAGCAGCGTGTCATGTCAGGCCTTGATCTCCCGCAGATGCAGGAGGTTGCCCTCGGGATCACAAACGTTGCGCACCTTCATGCCAGGACCGGGCCACAACGGACCGCACACCAGACCTCCCGCCCCCTCCACTACGACCTCTGCAACGGCGAGGCTTTCGACGGTAAAGAACGGCTTGATGGCCTGATGCTCTCGCGGCACGGGAGGAACCCCAATGACGATGCCTTCGGCGACGTGTTGGGGAACGGCATGGATGATGAGCTGGGCGTCAGGCGACTGGAGAACCCGATGCTGCGGGTCCGAGTGGACCACGCGTGCGCCCAACACACGCTCATAGAACGCCGATACCCATGCGAGGTTCTTCGCATAGATCAGCACACCTGTTCTGGCGGGGCCTCGCATGGATTTCTTCGAAGATCCGGGTGTCAGGATATCACCCGCCGCTCCAGCTCCACAACCACTCGCCCGCCGCTGTCCCGGAGAATGATGCGGTCGGAACCGCCGACACGCCTCCGCTGGATGGAATAGGTCTGGCCTACCTCGGCCTCGAACTGCAGCAGCGGGAACTCCATCTCCCCCGGGCTCCCCGAAATCACGCGGACCACGGTTGGACCCGGCGGAATCCAGAACCGCTCACGGAAGTGCCAGAAGCTCGTCGGCTGGCCATTGATGTGGAACAGACTCACATCCTCGCCCACCAATAAAGCATGGGGAGAGCCGCCCGAACCTTGCGGAATGGGTTGGGGTAGGCGCATCCCGCCAGGAGGGCAGCGGCCACCACGGCAAGGGGCATGGATGCGAGGGCGTTCATGTCACTGTGATCCCACCTCGAAATCGATGAGCCGGTCCAGACCGTCCAGGAAGATGTACGCCTGCATGTCGATGGTCGACGTATGCCCCACTGCCACCGCGCGCTGGGCCTTCTGGGCAATGACCCGCTGCCAAGACGATGCATTGGTCGGCGCCCGACCCACCCAGTAGGGACTCTCCCGTGTCGTCATCCGGAACCGACACCCCAGCGTGGACTCCACCACGCTGCGCGGCGCATTCGTCGCCAGCAGCGCCCGCATGGCCGCATTGCGCTCCCTCATGCCGCAGCCCACCGACACAAGCACCAGGACAATCCATGCGGGCCGGCGCATGAACGCCAGGAGCAATCGGGGACCTCTCACCTTGACGGCACCATTTCAACCCTTGGGAACCGCTGACAACCTCATTCCAGCAGGCCCAGACAAATTGGGACCCTGGGATGGGTTACGTCGATGGATCCGTCCTTCGCAAGAAATGCCTGTGGCAAATCCTTCGCGACGTCCTGATCGTAGTGTTCTACGCATGATGACCTCAAAATCGATGGTGCTTGTCGGGTTCCTCGCGTTTTTCTCCGGCCCGCCACAGTCGCTTGCCCAGACCACCAATGGTCTGATCGCCGACTACCGGTTCGATGGCTGGATCACCAACCGAACCGGTCTTCCGACACCCGGACTCGTGAGCCAGGCTGCGGTGTTCGGACCGGATCGGTCCGGGGCCACCCAGCAGGCCCTCGACCTGCAGGGGCGCGACTTCATTGGATCCGCCTCGGTGGACTACCTCAAGAACCGGCGTTCCTGGACGTGGTCGGCCTGGATCCGCCCCAGGATACTCACTACGACGACGCCTGCGGCCATCTATTCCGAGGGCAACAACGGAATAAGCGCCCTCATTGGGGAGTACCAGGGGAGCCTCATCGTTTCGGTCTGGAGCGAATCCTATCCGGGAAGCTGGGGGACCGTGCAGTCACCCGCTCTGTTGAAGACCAACGAGTGGACGCATGTCGCGGTCGTTCTCAAGGTGCCCGAAAGTGCCGTCACCGGCACGGCGACCCTCTTCAAGGACGGCCAGCCCGTGGCGACAGGACCGATGCCCTACCTCAAGATTTCGGACTGGCGGGCCAATATCCATCAGTTCGTGTTTGGCATGAACATCGGTGCGTTCTTCGGTGGACAGTCCGGTTCCCCCTACGCCTATCGGGGAGGCCTGGACCAGCTCCAGATCTTCGACCGAGCCCTGGCCGACGAGGAGATCCTTGGCCTGGCCGGAAAGACCAACGCCCTGGTCATCCAGCCCGCAGTGGAGCTGCTGTTCGCGACTGAGCCGGGTCTGAAATACCGCCTCCAATGGAGCGAAGACCTCACCGTCTGGAGCAACCACGGTGAGGTGATCCTTGGAACCGGCGAGACCCATTCGACCTTTGCTTCGACACGGGAGGAGATCCACCGCTACTGGCGGTTGGTATTTGCTCCATAAACTCCAAGGCTGCCTGGAAGAAATCCCAATGCCTGGGCCCTCCGTTTCCTGGGTCGGCCGATGGCTTTTTCCTGGGCACCGCACTCCTTGTTATTCTCAGACCTCTCCTGAGCCTTCCCAAACGGCAAACGCCCTGGATTGGGGCAAGGTCATCTATTCCCGGACCCATCCCCGTAGAAGCCTTGACATCGGAGTACCTCACCATAGGTTCCCGGGGTGAACAACGCCCCCGGGCTCGCCCTCTACGCTGCGATCTCACTCGTCGCAGCTTACGTTCTGATACGCCAATATCGTGCAGCTTCGGCCCCCCAGCGACGCCAGATTGTCCTCTTTGGGTCTATATCGATTGCCATCGCGGCGGGCTCACTTCTCATCGTCAGCCTCCGGTAATGTGGCGGGCCTTGGTTGCCATAAGTGTCGGAGACTGGGGGCAGGTCCTCTGTTCGCGGACGTCGAGGTAGAGGGCACAGCCTAGGGGGCATCTGCCGGCTGGTCATGGCCCCAAAGGGGCCCTGCATACCAGCCCAGGGTGAAACGCTGGGAACACGAGCGACGCGTTTCAGGCGTTCTGAAGGAACGCCGCAGGGTCGGTGATCTCGATGGCGTCTGATGTCCACCGTTATGCCGCGTTCCTTCAGAACGCACCGGTGTGCGGCTCGCAGTCCCAGGGCGTCGCCCTGGGCTGGTATGCAGAGCCCCGTTGGGGCGGGTCACGCGAGACTGGTAAGAAGCCCGGATTCGGCGTCGACACCCTGCAGATCAGTCCCAGACGTAGCGTTCGTCATAGTCGACATGGTACCTCCGAGGCAGCTCCCGATACTCCTCCTGGAAGGTCCGGATTCGGTGATGCGCCTCCTGCTTATCGATGTAACGCAGGAGGGTTTCCTTCTGGCTCATGCCCACGGAGAAGGCCCCATAGCCCTGCTGCCAGCGGAAGTTGGTACATGGCGGATGTTCCGCCTTCAGCCATTTGCTCGACGCGGTCTTAATCTCCATAACCAAGTCCGCTACCAATAGGGTGCGAGAGAGACGCACGGCCAGGTGAACGTGATCGGCCACACCGCCCACCCGATACGCCTCGCAATCGGATCGTCGCACTGTTCCCGCAAGAAAGGCATGCGCCCTCTCACGGATGCCAGATTCCAGCCACGGATAACGATCTTTGGTGCTCCAGATTAGATGAACGAGGATGTTGGAGAGCGATTGTGGCATCCTGTGTTTCTCAAGGCTCAAACGCCCCAAAGGGGCCCTGCATACCAGCCCAGGGTGAAACCCTGGGAACACGAGCGACGCGTTTCAGGCGTTCTGAAGGAACGCCGCAGGGTCGGTCATCTCGATGGCGTCTGATGTCCACCGGTATGCCGCGTTTCTTCAGAACCCACCGGTGTGCGGTGCGCAGCCCCAGGGCGTCGCCTTGGGCTGGTATGCGGAGCCCCGTTGGGGCGGTAAACAACGGATCTTCTTTCCCGATGTTCAGGGGGAGGTGAGCCGTATGGCCAACCCTTGCCATAGGATCGACACTTATGTCGTTGGTCACCCGAACACGGCTTCGTCCCGGTATCATTTCCTCTCCAGTTTCCGCGCGACCCATGTCTCCCCGTGAGTCCATTCCTCGGCGGTTCCATTTCCGCCCCTCACCGAGGCGCGCTCCGGGCCCGGTCATAGTATTCCGTGCTGACATCGAGTTCCGGTGTGTATTCCAGGTTCCTGGAGCCGCTCGGGTTGAGGTGGTAATCGAGCAGGGTGACCGCCGGTGGAGCCCCTCTCGGGAACGGACTGATCCTCACCTCGATTCGAGCATGGACGGCACCGTTTCGGCTCCGGAGGAAGAACCGTCCCTCGAAGCTGTCACGCCAGGATGGATCCTCGGCCGCCTGTTGGAATCGAATCGCGGGAAGGTAGCCTGTGTCAGGCGCCCGGAACGGAAACTCCTCCCCATGCGCCACCAGGCCACCGTCCACAGCAGCCATCACCACCTCCCAGTCAAAGCGACGTCGCCCCCCTGAAGACCGCTCGGGACCCTTCTGAACCGCGACCCGGAGGTCGCCACCCGACACCACCGCGCGCTGGCCGACGAGGTCGATGAGCACTTCCCCGGTCGCAGACGTGACCGGGAACCTCAGGTTCTCCCGATGGATCAGATGTTCCGCCGGACCCATTCTTCGGAGCCGCAACACTTCTGGCCGGTCCGGGTTTGGTCGATGGAACCGCGGATCCCACGGCTCGCCATAGTTGAGGATGCGATGGGATTCCCTGGTGCTGTGGAATCCCTCGCGACTCGCCCGGACGGTCAGCACGACTCCTTCCTTTCCTTCGAGGCGGACCCGGCCCGATCGATCCGAGGTCATGGTTGTCGAGGAATGCCCAGCCGGTGAGAGGTCGGTCCAGGTCATCTCCACCCGGGCATCCGGAACGGGTTGACCGAGCTCATCCAGCACCAGTCCCCAGAATGCGATAGGACGCTGCCATCGCCACAGGGGATCGCGTCGGAGCGCCTCGAGCGCCTCTTCGGCGGAGGGATGACTTTGTCCCTGTCCCGATTCGATGGATTTTGGGACCGGAGCGGTCGACTCCACCGGACCGGAAGGCTCTCCTGCCAGAGCTGACGGGGATACTGTCGGCTGGTTGGCCAGCACAGGATCATGCGCGATGCGCCACACAAGGATGGCCGAGACGACCAGAGCCCCAGACAGACCCGAGACAAGAAGACCGCGGATGTTCTTCATAGGCGTTCGAGATCCTGGGTCATGCGGGAGATGATCGGCCACGCCATCGGTAGGCTTCGCGTGAATGCCGCGCTGTGATCGTCCCGCGTGGCGCCGACGGCAAACGGGGCGGCGGCCAGATCGATGACGCTTCCTGGGTGCAGGAGGCCGCGGGCTCTCGGTTCGGCACCCAGAGCCCGGGAACGGGAACGGGCAATGAATGCGAGGATTTCATGGGCCCGGATCACAGGACGCAGCATGCGATGCGGATTCGCCTGCAGTGCATAACGGGGTCTCAGATCCACAGGAGCAGCGGGAGCGGTGGCGATCCAGGCATACCTGCGGACATCCGACAGTCCGGGCCAGTGCGGTTTCTGCATCAGCTGGTTTTCGATCCAGTTCGCCGCGACGCCCAGCACCCGTCCCGTCTGCAGGGCGAAATCGGTCTCGTTGAAGTAGTTGATCAGCCGTGTGTCCACCGCACCCAGCATTCCGCGGTAGCCGCCATCCGTCTCGAACCGGTCGGGAGTGGCCAACCCCTCGGGTGCCCTGAAGTCCGTCACGGCCAGGGACATCCAGTCCAGGTGGCGACCGGGATCCACCACACTGGCCGGCACCGCAGCCTGGAGCATCAGGCTGTTCTCCACCACAGCTCCAGAGCGCAATGCCGAGACAGCCACCATGCCCCCCTGGCTGTGGGCGATCAGGTTGCACCGATATCCGGCTGGAAGACCGGCAAGGAGGATCCTCAATGCCGCGCCGTACTCGAGGGCGCGATGCTCCCCAACGTTGAATGAATCCGAGAGGAAGGGTTCCTCCAACATCGTGGTCGGCCAGCGGAAGGCACAGAACCGTCCCCTGTAGCCCGAATGCCACAGCCGTTTGAACAGCGTGTCGCTCAACCCGGACGACTCGCTGTCCGACAGGTTCCACCCATGGATGAACACGGTCGCCAGCGGATCCTCCTCCGGATCGACCTGATGCCCCAGCTGGGGCAGCCATGGAGCCAGACCCATGGCGAGCGCCGGTGGCTGGGTCTCGGCATAGCGGAATGGGGGATCAAAGGCATCGACCGGACCTCCCTGCCCTCGCGAATACATCTCCCGGACATCGAGGAGACGCAGATGCAGGGGTGCCGACTCGCAGACCACCTGTCCGTTGAAGAGCAGCAGGGCCACCAGCTCGCCCTGACCGGTCGAGACTCCCTCGAAGACCAGATGACGTCGTGGCCCCTGCCTCCGATCCGAGCCCATCTCGCGTACCGGAAGCACCAGGCGTCGACCCGGCTTCAGCAGCGGATCCCCCGATGTTTCATCGGGGATCGCCAGGTCGTTGCCCGCCACCGTCAGACCCGCCTGTTCCCGTGCACCGTCGAGCGTCTCCAGATACTGACGTCCCCCGGTCTTCCAGGAACCCGCCGAGAACAGGTGGATTGCTGGCTGCCCCGAATGGATTCGTCGCCACTCGAGGGCCAGGCGGACGCCCGGCATTGCCCAGAGATCCTCCATCCCATCCAACGCGATCCACATCCGTGCCAGATCCTCCACATCCCGCACCCCTTGGATCCGGGCTCCGACATGATCCGGCGTTCGGACAGGGATCTGCTCCCGGTCACCCACGTCGCTGTCATTGTTGACCCAGAACCGATACGGCGTCCGGAGGGACGTCGCATCCGTGGCGTCGAACCGGACCGTGCCATCCCGATCTGCATCGACTCCCAACCGTGGTGCCGGAGGAACCCGTAGGGTGGCGGTCCGGGCGAAGGTGGTGGCATCCGCCGTCCTCGATCGACCCAGCAGCGCAGGGGATCCATCCAACACCAGGAATCCGGCAGGTCCCGATCGGACCGGAAGAACCTCGGCGTCATAGATCTGGCCCACAACCGTTGGCCGGTACTCCTCGGGTGGCAGGAGTTGGATCGGGTGGTTCGATCCCGGTTTCACGAGCACGATCCGTTCGAGAAGCCCTGCAGAACCCGAGCCCGTCGTGGCGGTCTTCTCGGTCAGCTCGAGACCACCCACCCGCATCCCGGGGGCGTGACATCGATAACACCCCTCGCTCCCCTCTCGGAATGCGCCCGCGGTCCTCAGGCGGATCGGAATCCAATCCACCCCCACATCGATGCGTGAGGCATCCTGGGTCGACGGATCCAGCCCAAAGAGGCCCTCTAGAAAGTCGTTGAGCCCGTCGCCGTCCCGATCCGCCGACCCCGGATCGGTGCCCCGCAGGAATTCCTCCCGATCCCCGAGGCCGTCCCGATCCGCATCCCCGACGTGGTGGCTGATCTGAAACGGATCCAATCCCCGCGAGATCTCGAAGTCATCCGGCAGGTGATCGCCGTCCACATCCAAGGCTGGCCTCGAGGAATCGGTGGAATCCGAGACCCGGACCGCGACGTAGGGCCGCTGCTGGTTGGCACCAGGCAGGCAGGCCCCGGTCTGGTTCTGATCGAACACGAGCGCGAGATGCCGTGGCGGGGTCGTCGCCAAGGAATCCCGTCGTGGTGTGATTCCGATCGTGATCTCCCCACCGGGCTTTCCAGGAACCCATGCCGGGATCGTTGCCATGAGGCTTTGTCCCCCGGGTGAGACAGTGGCCCCGGTGATGACGCAGTCTGCGAGACGGAGATCCCCCTTGGCAGTGAGCTCGACAGGGGTCCCACCCGGGGTCGGACCCTGCGCCCGGAGGCGCACGGACCACGTACCTCCTTCCACGATGTGCGAGGAAGACGTGCTCAAGGTCACCACGTTTGCCGGATCAATGAAGCGCACCGGCTGGACGATCGGCAGAACCCCGTTGGGGTCGATGACCAGGGTGGCCGCTGGGACATCCGTAACAGGATGCACGGCCCTCAGACCCACCGTCCGTTTCGAAACGCCGCGGGGGAAGGTCAGGACAGTGCTGGGCTGTCCATCGACCAGCAACACGTAGCTCCCGCCAGCCGAAGCCGGCACCGACTTGAAGTCCTGCCAGACCGATTGCCACCGACGCCTGCCGAGGACCTCGATCGGCACCGTCAGCGGTTGGCGGGTCCGTCCCAGCCGGGTCACCTCGATCAGGGCCGTCGCACCAGGTCCCGGTGAGGCGGTCGAGGCGAGGGTGCGGCCCATCAAACGGTTGGGGGCAGGGTCCTCGATCCGGAGGGTGGCCTCCGAAGCCGGTCCGATCTGGTAGTCGATGGATCCTGTCAGCACCACGGTCACCGTCTCCTGGGACTCGAGATCCGGATCCTCATGGGGCGTGACCACGATCGACTCTTCAGAGCGACCCGCTGGGATAAGGATCTCGCCAGGC
>CAZZKQ010000046.1:0-4134 GCA_964654875.1 uncultured Verrucomicrobiota bacterium
TCGATGCGATCTGGAAGGAGACCTTCCAGGAGTTCTTCCCGGAATGTCTCGACCGGTTCTATCCCCCGGTCGCCGGGATTGTTGACGGGTCCAAGATGGTCCGGTTCCTCGACAAGGTGTTGCGGGAGATGATGGGATACGCACGAAGGTCTTGGAGATATGGGGACGAATCCTGAGCGGGTTGGGGGCTCCGAGGAGGTTCCTCCGGGGGGAGGGGATGCGGTCTCGGCGTTTGAGGGCTCAGCTATGGCTCCTGGCATGCCGCCACCTCGGATCAGTGCGGAATCCCCGGCGCAGGACAAGATCGCCCTGTTCCGATCCCTGTTCCGCGGGCGTGACGACGTCTATCCAGTCCGCTTCGAGAGCCGCCGCACCGGGCGCTCGGGATACCAGCCCGCGTGTGGCAACGAGTGGGTCCCTGGCGTCTGTGAGAAACCCCGGATCCGTTGCTCCGAATGCGCCCACCGTCGACTGCTGCCGGTCACCGACGAGGTCGTGCGGTGGCATCTGTCGGGCAAGGATCCCTCGGGGAGGCCGTTCGTCATGGGCCTCTACCCGATGCTCCTCGACGAGACCTGCTTCCTGCTGGCGGTGGATTTCGATGGAGACGCCTGGGTCGAGGACGCAAGGGCCTTCGGCGAGGTCTGCAGGACGCTGGATCTCCCCGTGGTGTTGGAGCGGTCGAGGTCGGGCAACGGAGGGCACTTCTGGTTCTTTTTCGAGGAGGCTCTCCCGGCGTCCTTCGCCCGGAAGCTGGGATCCGTTGTCCTGACCGCCGCGCTCGAGTCCCGACCCGAGATTGGACTTCGGTCTTATGACCGCCTCTTCCCGAACCAGGACACCCTGCCGACGGGTGGCTTTGGCAACCTCATCGCGCTCCCCCTCCAACGCGAGGCCCGGCGACGCGAGAACAGTTTGTTTGTCGACAGCACCTTCCAGGCCTACCCGGATCAGTGGGCCTTCCTCTCGCAGGTGCCGCGTCTTGGCTACCGAACCGTCCAGTCGATTGTCCGCCAGGCGGAGGGGCGGGACCGTGTCCTGGGCATCCGATCGGTGGAACCCGAGGAGACACCCACCCCTCGACCCTGGGCGCTGGCTCCCTCACGTCGTCCCTTGGACGATCTTGGTCCCCTGACGATGCCGGGCCCGTTGGAACTCGTCCTTGGGGATCAGATCTACATCCCGAAGACCGGTCTTCCCCCGGTTCTGCGCAACCGGCTGGTCCGGATCGCGGCGTTCCAGAACCCGGAATTCCACAAGGCGCAGGCCCTGAGGCTTTCGACCCACGACCTTCCTCGCATCGTATCCTGCACCGAGGATCTTCCGGAGCACCTTGGCCTGCCGCGGGGATGCCTTTCCGAGGTGGAGGCATTGCTGAAGTCGCTCGGGATCCGGACCGTGATCCGTGACGAGCGATGTGCGGGGCGTCCCCTGGACGTGACCTTCCAGGGCCAGCTGCGGCCCGATCAGATGAAGGCGGTGGAGGCATTGCTGAAGCACGACATTGGCGTGTTGGCGGCGACGACGGCCTTCGGAAAAACCGTGGTTGCTGCGTGGATGATCGCTGCCCGGAGGGTCAACACCCTGATCCTTGTCCACCGACAGCAATTGCTGGAGCAATGGGTCGATCGACTGGGGGCGTTCCTTGGGATCCCCGCCAGGAGCATCGGTCGGCTCGGTGGCGGACGCCGTCGTCTGAACGGCAGTCTCGACGTGGCGTTGGTCCAGAGCCTGGTCCGGAACGGGACCGTCCAGGATGCGGTGGCCGACTACGGGCAGCTGATCGTGGACGAATGCCACCATCTCTCGGCGCGGAGTTTTGAGCTGGTGGCGCGTCGGGCCAAGGCGCGCCATTTGCTGGGGCTGTCAGCGACCCTGACGCGGAAGGACGGCCACCATCCCATCATCTTCATGCAGTGCGGTCCGGTCCGGCATCGGGTCGATGCCCGTCTGCAGGCCGCCGCGCGGGCCTTCACGCACGAGGTGATCGTCCGGACCACCGGGTTCCGTGCGCCGGAGGGCGGGAGCGCCAATCCCCGGGCCGACTTCCAGCGGATCTTCGCGGCGGTCACAACGCATGAGTCACGCAATGCGTTGATCTGCTCGGATGTCCTCGACGCGGTGGCGGCGGGTCGGTCGATTCTGTTGCTGACGGAGCGCACCGAGCACCTGAAGGCATTGGCGGCTCGCCTGCTCCCCAGGGTCCCGCACGCCGTTGTCCTCCGGGGAGGACTGGGACGTCGTGGCCTGTGCGAGGCGCTGGGTCGGCTCGCGGCAACCCCGCCGGATCGCAAGCCGCTGCTTCTGGCCACCGGACGCTTTGTGGGCGAGGGATTCGATGATTCCCGGCTGGACACGTTGTTCGTCACGCTGCCGGTCTCCTGGCATGGGACGGTGGCCCAGTATGTGGGGCGGCTGCATCGGTTCCACGAGGGCAAACGCGAGGTCCGGGTGTATGACTATGCCGACCTCGAGGTGCCGATGCTCAGCCGGATGTTCGAGCGGCGATGTCGAGGCTACGAGGCGGTGGGGTACACGATCCTGCTTCCGGCGAGTGCGTTGCCGGGTTGGCCTTCGGAGGTGCCGCTCCCGGTCGATGCTGCGTGGAAGCATGATTACGCGGCAAGCGTCCGACGGCTGATCCGAGATGGTGTGGATGCCCCTCTGGGGCGTCTGTTCGTCGGGGCTGCAAATACCCCGATTGAGGGCGCCGAGGGGATCGCCAGGGCGCGGAGTGCGGCGGAGGCGTTCCTCTTTCGTCGTCTCGAGACCCTGCCTGCGACCCGGGGGATGTTCCGGCTCAACATGTCGCTCCCGATCGCCTTCGACTCCCATGGGAGGATGGAGGTGGATCTACTCGCGGAGTCGTTGCGGCTGGTCATCGAGATCGATGGCGCGCAGCACCTGGGCGACCCGGCCGCGTACCGTCGCGACCGTCGCAAGGACCTCCTGCTCCAGGAGAACGGATATCGGGTGCTGCGGTTTCTGGCGGAGGATCTCAGCCGGGATCTCGATGCGACCCTCGATGCGATTCATCGTGCGGTGATGGGCCTTGGGCGTCGGACGGATCCCGCCGTGAGAATTGGTGGGGAGGGACTCACGCGGTGACGCGGAGGCGCGGAAGACGCCCGCGGAAGAAGAATAGGAATCTCAACCTGCACCCATGGGAACCGGCTTGGAGTCATCTCACAGGCTCAGCCTCGTGCTCCCAGAGGTTCAGGGAGTCGATCCCAAGGCGGCACGGAAGCCGAGGTAGTTCAGGCGGAGACTGGGAATCACCCAGAACCGGTAGGCCGAGCGGGCCTGCCCGGCATCCAGGTTCCAGCTTCCGCCGCGACTCAGGCGTCCTGGCCCGGAAGTCGGCCCTGCCGGATCCGTCACGGCGTCGGTCGGATACTCGCCATACCAGTCCGAACACCACTCCCAGACGTTCCCAATCATGTCGTAGAGTCCCCATGCATTGGGCGTCTCCTGCTTTACGGGGTGGGGCTGGTTTCCAGAATTGCCCGAGAACCATCCGATGGACGCAAGCTCCCCGTGACGTGGACCGATGGTCCCCGCTCTCGCCGCGTACTCCCACTCCGCCTCGGTCGGCAGGCGGTACGCCTGCTGGGCCGTAATTCGCCCGGCTGCCCGTTCCCGATCGGTCAGCCTGCGGCAGTAGAGGACCGCGTCGTTCCAGGTGACCATTTCAACCGGGCGATTTGTGTCGCCCTTGAGTGCCGACGGGTTGCTTCCCATCACCGACTGGTATTCCGCCTGCGTCACCTCATGGTCGGAAAGCCAGAATCCTTGGGTCAGAGTCACCGTGTGCTGGACCTCGTCGGTGTACCGGTCGATTTCATCGAGCGGACTGCCCATCACAAACGTCCCGGGTGGTATCCAGACGAATCCGGCAGGCCCCGTTGGAGTGTCGCCGGAGACTGCCCGGTAGAATCGGGAATCCGGTCCCGGTGACAGGTCCATCGACACCCTCCCTTCCGGGCCCACGGTCACAGTGGCCAGCGGGGTCCATGGCCCCGAAACGGTTGCTGCCGACTCGATGGACGCGGTGGTTGCTGGGGTGCCTCTGAGAATTAGGCCTGGTCCCGTTCCGATCTCGATCCGATCGATGCCTGCAATGGCGGGGATGGC
>CAZZKQ010000046.1:4234-12135 GCA_964654875.1 uncultured Verrucomicrobiota bacterium
CACGCGGGTGTGCATGGAGAGGACGGAGAGAGACAGCGAATCTGCGATGAAACCAGACCCCTACCACTCCGGTCATTGCCTCGTTCCTATGGCTACACTGTCGCGAATTGCGTTCCTTTCGATCGTGGTGGCCCTGGCTGGGCCTGGGGTCTCGGGTCAGACGCCGCCGGCTCCGAATCCCGCTCCGGCCGTCTCGTCCCCGGCCTCGGTCCAGACGGCAGCACCGGTGGAGGACTGGAAGCCGGCGTCGTCGAACCAGCCCGGCAAGGAATATCCGAAGGTCAATTCCGAGCGACGGGTGAAGTTCCGGATTGTGGCGCCCGACGCCAAGAAGGTGGGTGTGAGCTTCCGAGACAGCAGCGAGTTCACGAAAGGGGAGGATGGCGCCTGGTACGGCTACACGCGTCCGTTAGACGAGGGCTTTCACTACTATACCCTCCAGGTGGATGGAGCGGAGGTCCCGGATCCGAACAGCCTGATGTTCTTTGGTGCGCAGCGGTGGGGCAGTGCCGTGGAGATCCCGGCGGCCGATGCGGCGTCGTACACGGTCCGGAACGTTCCCCAGGGGCAGTTGCGAGAGATCTACTTCCATTCGCCGAGCACGGATTCGATGCGGCGTGCCTTCGTGTACACGCCTCCGGGCTACGACCAGAACCCGGACAGGCGCTATCCGGTGCTGTATCTCCAGCACGGCTGGGGAGAAAACGAATACGGCTGGGGCGTGCAGGGGAGGGTGCGGGAGATCCTCGACAACCTGATCGCGGAGAACCGGGCCCGGCCGATCCTCATCGTGATGATCTACGGCATGACCAATGAGACCCGGATGGGTGGCCTTCGGGATTTCGACATCCGCCCGTTCGAGACGGTGCTCGTGAAGGAGTTGATTCCGTTCATCGACGCGAATTTCCGGACGCTGGCGGACCCGCCGCACCGGGCGATGGCGGGGCTGTCGATGGGCGGCATGGAGACGCGGATGATCACCCTTCGGAACCTCGACACCTTCTCGCACATTGGGATCTTCAGTGGCGGCAGCATCGGGCTAACGAACATCACCGACATGGCGGCGTTCAAGGCGAGGAACAAGCTGGTCTTCGTGAGCTACGGCAGCAAGGAGTTGGGCAACGGTCGGGGCGGCGATCCCAAGGCGAATGTCGACGCACTCAAGGCGGCAGGCCTCAACAGCCACTTCTATGTGTCACCCGACACCGCCCACGAGTGGCAGACCTGGCGTCGTAGCCTGCGTGAGTTTGCGCCGCTGCTCTTCAGGGACTGATGCCGGCTCCCCGGCGATTGCGATGAACAGCGGAACGGGAAGGGAGGAATGACATGAGGCGATTCGTGAATGGGCTTGCCGGTCTGGCAGCGATCTCAGGTGGGCTGGTCCATGCGGCGGAGCTGAGCGGGACGTGGTCCGCCGTCTTCGAGACCCAGCCCGGAAAACAGACCTACCTCTATGAGCTCAAGAGCGACGGCGGCACGGTGACCGGCCGGGCCACGGGCGACATCAACGGAGAGAACCGCCGGACGGTGGACATCCAGGACGGTAGGCTCGATGGCGACGTCGTGACCTTCGTCGAGAGGATCCAGTTCCAGGGGAATGAGATCCGGATCCAGTACACCGGGAAGGTGGCGGGGGATGAGATCCGATTCACCCGCAGGGTTGGGGACTTTGCCACCGAGGAGATGGTGGCCCGCCGACAGAAGACAGAGGGGGCGTCCGCGTCACCCGGCAATCCCCGACCAGGGGAGGTGCGGCGGGAGGGACGGGGTGGGTTTGGTGGGCCCATCACCCTGGGGCCGGACGACACCCCTGCGTTTGCTCCAGTCCCGGACGACTATGACAAAGCCGTCGCCGACATCCCCCACGGGAGGATGGAGATGGTGGAGTATGATTCAAAGTCGGTCGGCACGAAGCGGAAGGCGCTGGTATACACGCCACCGGGATACTCGCCGGCCGTGAAGTATCCGGTGCTCTATCTTCTCCACGGCATTGGCGGGGACGAGGAGGAGTGGCGTCGCGGAGGGCAGCCCAATGTCATCCTCGACAACCTCATCGCCGCCCGGAAGGCCGTGCCGATGATCGTAGTGATGCCCAACGGACGGGCCCAGATCGATGACCGGCCGGGACCGAATCCCATGGCGACGGCGCCCGCGTTCGGGAAGTTCGACCAGGACTTCCTCGGCAGTCTGATCCCGTTCATCGAGTCGACGTATTCGGTGAAGGGGGACCGGGAGAATCGGGCTTTGGCAGGTCTTTCGATGGGCGGAGGCCAGTCCCTGAACTTTGGTCTGGGTCGCCTCGACACCTTTGCGTGGGTGGGTGGTTTCTCGTCGGCGCCGAACACCCGGCCTTCAGCTGAATTGGTGCCGGATCCCGAGAAGGCGAAGGCTCAGCTCCGCCTGCTCTACATTTCCTGTGGTGCCAAGGACGGGCTGATCCGCATCAGTCAGGGCGTCCACGCCCACCTCAAGGAGAAGGGTGTGCCGCACCTTTGGCACGTGGACGAGCACGCCCACGATTTCCAGCACTGGAAGAAGGCGCTGTATCACTTCTCACAACTCGTCTTCACCGCGGGCGGCAGGTAGTCACGACATCGATGTGTTCAGTGGTACTGGGCCGCTGAAGCTCAACCTCGATCCTCACCGGATCATGTCCCGGTCAAAGTCCAGGGTCCTCGTGTCTGGTGGTCCTCAAGTTGCCGATTCACCTGCCGCGACGTTCCGCCTCGACATCCCCCCGCGACAACTGACGAGACCGATGAGACACGTCCTCGCCAAGCCTGGTTCCCTGACGTCGATCCCCCTTCTGGCGATCCCGATCCTCGACCCGGCGGCTTCGGCTGCCGGACTTCAGAAGACCGTGATGGTCAACGGTGCCGAAAACCCGATGCAGGTCGAGGTGCTGGCCGATGGGCGGCTGCCGTAGGGCTTGCCGGGGTGCTGTCTGGAAAGGGAGGGTTGCTCGGTCGGAGGGGGGGCGGTGAGATCCACAACCACCTCCCGAATCATCATGGACAAGATTGGGAAATCGTCGGCGCCCGCCGCGGCTCGGCTACGGGTGGCAGCCGTCCAGATGGTGTTCGCTGCCTGCATCGAGGAGAACCTCCGGACGATCGGCCGGGTGGCCGCCCATCTGGCCAAGGATGGGGTTGATGTGGTCCTGTTCCCCGAGTGTGCCACGACCGGATACGCGGGATCGTTCGACGGATTTGATCCCGGGGAGTTGAGGTCGGCGGCGGCAACCCTGTCGGCTCTGGCGGCGCGACATCGCATCCACCTTCTCGTGGGCAGTCCGATCCTGGTGGGGCGTCGACGCCACAATGCGCTGCTTGTGTTCGATCGGCGCGGCCGGCTGGCCCATGCCTATGCGAAGTGCCAGCTCACCGATCGGGATCGCCAGTGGTTTACGCCTGGGGATTGCCTGTCGCTGTTCCCGCTCGACGGGGTGGAGGCCACATCGATCCTCTGTCATGAGCGGCGGTATCCCGAACTGGTCCGGATCCCCGTGATGGCGGGCGCCCGGATTGTGTTCCACCCGAACGCCGGACTGGACTCCCGGGCGGTGTCTCGATCCAAGCATGGGGGGCGGGACGGCATCGCGGTCCGGGCCTTCGAGAACGCGGTCTTCTACGTCTTCGCCAACTCGGTGGGACCCCAGGGGGGAGGGCTTTGGTCGGCCGGAGACTCCAAGATCGTCGCCCCGGACGGCACGGTCCTTGGCCTGGCCGACAACCGCAGCGAATCGGTGGTCGTGGCGGACCTCGATCTGGCGAAGGCCACGGGGCGGTATGCGCGCGAGTCGCTGGAGCATCCCCGGTTCATGAAGGGGCACTGGCGCCGGATCCTGTCGGAGTTCCGTCGTCGGTTGCATGCCTCCGACGCGGCCTTCCGGAAGGCGTTGGGCCTTTCCGGGACGTGATGCGGCCCGGGGACTGGGATGGCATTGCTTCGCTGACCGACGGAGTGCTGGTGATGCTGCGCCAACTGCCTGTCCGGGTTTGATGCCGCTGCCCAAAAGACGCCATTCCCTGGCGGACTCGGATGAAGTCGAGGGATGGGGGATTGGGCTTTCAGCCGCTAGAACCTGGGATCGTCGGTGCAGTGTCAGGGCTTGGCAGGGTCGATGCTTCCCCCTTTCGGTCCCACCGGGACGGGTTTGGTCTTGGAAACTCTCCCGAGGGGGACGACGTCGAGGCGGAGGAAAAACGGGTCCCTTGGAAGGCTCTTCCGGCCCGGTTCGTTCGTTCGGCGTCCCTGATGTCAACTGATCGCAGTGCTGTGGACGTATGACGAGACTGAAGAACTGGGTGCTGGTGATGTGGACCCTGTTGCCGCTCTGCGGTCTGGGCCAGCAGTGGGTCAATTCCCGTGAGTCCACGACCGTACTCCGTTCTGTGGTGGCGGGTGATTTCGGATTCATCGCGGGGGGAGGTCCCTCCACCGAAGCCCTGATCCGATCCTCCGACGGTGTTCAGTGGACAAAGGTGCCTCTCGACACAACCCGGACGATCCAGTCGATCGCGAGCGGTTTGGATCCGAAGGGTCAGCCATACTTCGTCGCCGTCGACGCCTCTGGTGCGATCCTGCGCAGCGTCTCGCCTGCGGGTCCATGGATTGAGGTGACGAAGACGCGTGTCGGCTTGAACCGGGTGGCCTCCCGGGGGTCGGTGGTCGTTGCCTGCGGTCAGGACGGGCTGCTGTTGGAATCCGTGGATGACGGGGTCCGCTGGAAGGAGGTCCCGAGTCCTGCCCCCGGCAAGGCCTGGCGTTTCCTGGTGGCGGATGGAGGGTCGAGGGCCGAAGGCAGCCTGTGGGCTGGATTCCTCCTGCTGGCGGAGGATGGCACGGCGGCGTGTCGGGATCTTGCCGGTCGATGGGTCACTCTGGCGCCGCTGGGATCGATGGTTCCCATCTCCGGAGTCGAATGGTTCGGCGACACCTTCTGGGTGTTCGGGGATAGGTCACCCGTCTCGTGGGCGGGTCGATTCATCGCCGAGGACATGCCGATCTCGCTCTGGGTGTCCCACGTCCTACCCCCCTTCCAGTCGTCCGCCCGGTATCGCGCTGTCGCAGGATTGGCCGGGCAGGCTTGGGCGTTCGGAGACTCGGGTCTCTTCCGGTACGGGCCGGCGGAGGGGTTTCCGGGCCTGGAAAACCTTCTCCTGCCCGGAGAGAGCGTCGGGAACTTCACCGATGCGAGTGCCGGTCGGTTCGGCATCGCCGCCGTCACGGACGCCGGCCAGGTTTTCCGTCTCCTCACCAACACCCCGCCGAAACCCGAGGTGACCGTGACGATCCGTCCGTCCCCACCCCGGATCTCCGAAGGGGAGATGCTGTTCCTGGATCTCGACATCCTGGCCCCTGGCAAGGTCGTCAGCTCGGTCCACTGGCGTCTCAATGGTCAGGCGGCCTCGGGAGGCGACCCTCGGATCCCATCCACGGTGACAGGGTATCTGAAGATCTCGGCGACTGCGGCGGACTCTGGCGTCTACACGGCCGAGGTCCTGTTCGCCGACGGCACGCGGGCCGTCTCCGCAGCCGGGGTCGAGGTTCGGGTGGCTCCGCGGGCGGACCTGGTGTGGACGCCACTCAGGCCCACGGGAGGGTTGTCCAACATCCTCACGGGATTGGCCGTGACCCGGGATCGCTGGATTCTGGGAGGGGACCATGGCCTGAGCCTGAGCACCGATGGGATCCAGTGGTCCGGGGTGTCTTCGATCGACCGTCCGGTCTATTGGCTGGAGCGGATCAACGGGGTCTGTTTCGCGGTGGGACAATCCTTGATTGCCCGGTCCGAGAACGGGCTGGGCTGGGTGAAGGGCACGGCGCCAACAGGGGCGTCGATCGATGGGGAGTTCTATGGTGTGCTTCCCTGGGGCGGCGGCTATCTGGCGTTCGGAGCGAAGGATGCCGTCGGGGGGCTCGCTCTGTCCTCGGTCGATGGCCTGACGTGGACTCCCAACGCACGCCTCAGTGGCACCCGCTTCTGGTTCGGTGGAGCGACGGATGGCAGGGCCCTTGTGCTGGGGGGGCAGAAGGGGGGAATTCGAAGGTGTCTCCTCGACGGCTCCATCCAAGACACCTCGATCGCTTCGGGGGAGGACATCTACTCCATGGCGTCTTTCCGGGGACGCTTTCTGGCGATCACCCAGACCGGCAAGCTGTGGACCTCACCCGACGGGGTCGCCTGGATGCTCCAACGGGATCTTGGATTCGACACGTTTGTCTTCCGGCATCGCGGTCCGCTCCTGTTCATCCTCGGGATCAACGGCAACGGCATGGTCTGGACCACCGACGGTGAGAACTGGACGCCGCCGGCCTGGACGGGGACGGCTCCGGATCCCGTTTTTGCGGATGTCCTGCTGGTCGACGGAGCCTATCGGCTGGTCGGTCTGGACGGAGTCGTCGGCGTCTCACAGAACGTCGGCGACGTGGAGCTCCCCGTCGTCCCGGATCCTGTGGTCCGACAGCCGGCGGCCGGCAGCCCCAGTGCCCGGGTGGAGATTCCGGTCCTGTCCCCGGAAACAGTGACATTTCAATGGTGGCTCGATGGCGCCGTGGTCGATGGGGTCACGGGATCCGTCCTCGAAATACCCACCACCGGATGGAGTCGTGAGGGGCAGATCTGGGTGGTGGTCCGCTGGTCCGGAGGAAGTCATCTCGTCGGACCGGTCCGGATCGTGCCTGCAGGTCCGCCGCGCCTCGAACTGAGCCTCAATGCCCCCGGTGGTCTTCTGCCTGCGGGTTCTGATCTTTGGGTGAAGGTCCGGGGCGTGACGGTCTCAGGCGGCGTACGGATCCGGTTGGCCATCGACCTCAATCAGGATGGACGCCGGCAGCCGGACGAGCCGGTCATCGAGTCGTTTGTCGTCCAGGAGGGTGTCCTGCCCACGGTGGGTGGGGTCCGGGATCCGGGGCAGCCTGGGGACGAGGACGGGCTGGTGAATGGAGTCGTCGACTGTCGGATCCGGTGGTCGGTACCCACGGAATTCGAGTCGCTGCCGCTGCCCTACCTCGTCGAATGCGAGCACCCCGGGGCATCGGACAGCAGTGTGGTCCTGCCGCTACGGACCGAGGACCGGACCCATTCCCAGGGTGTCGAGGGTGTGGTGGTGGATTCTGGTACGGGTTTGGCGATTCCCTCCGCGGTTGTGGTGGTCGTCCAGCCCGAGA
Source organism: uncultured Verrucomicrobiota bacterium (assembly GCA_964654875.1). GTDB lineage: Bacteria > Verrucomicrobiota > Verrucomicrobiia > Limisphaerales > UBA9464 > UBA9464. The sequence continues at coordinate 11,408 of CAZZKQ010000046.1, forward strand.
CCCTCCAGCCCATCTCCGCCGTGCTGACCGATCGGTTCGGACGATACCGTCTGACCTGTCCTTCCGGAGGGTACTGGATCTTCGCGCTCCGAGACGGCTATGTGGCCCCGGTGGATTCCTGGGCGATCCTGGGGGGTGAGGCGGGTGGAGACTCCTTGGTGCTCCCTGGCTGCTACACCTCACGGGAACTCCGGCTCCGGCAGACCGATGCGGTCCTCCAAGGAAGGGCAGTCTTTGGAGATGGGTCCTCCGTGGTGGGCGAGGAGCTGGTGTTGGTCTTCAGTAGCAAGGGTGTGGCGGTAGGACAGATCGGCCCGGGAGGCACCTGGCGCTCCCGTGTCACGGGAGGCGATTGGTTCGTGTACAATCCCGTCCTGGGCGCGGGACGAATGGGTCGGCTGACCGTTGTCGAAGGCCTGGCCCAGAGCCGTCCGTTCACGGTCCTGCCGGGTGCCACGCTGAGCGATGCCGTCCTCCACATGCGACGTCCGGATCGGCTGCTGCGCGTCTCGGTCACCGGTCCCGGTTCCCGTCCGCTTCCTGGAACCTTGGTCTACAGCGTCCCCACTGATCTTGGCGGCACCGATCCAGCGACCAATCCGCCGTGGTCGGCCTGGGGTAGGTCCGACTCGGACGGAATCGTCTGGCTGGGGCTCCCATCGAAGGACCAGTGGGTGGGTGGCCAATTGATCTCCGGCAGCCAATGGCTGGCTGCGACCGACACCAAC
>CAZZKQ010000047.1:0-12066 GCA_964654875.1 uncultured Verrucomicrobiota bacterium
CGTTCGACACCCCCATCACGTCAAATCCCCACTCCCGACCCACCTCGGTGAACCGGGTACCCCTCTGGTTCCGGAAGGCGAGGTTGGCCAGCGGCAGCGGGGCGAAAAGGTGGAGCGACTTGAGGCGGGAGGCGGGATCGGGGGCCGGCGGAAGACGATCCATGGCCGCGAGGGAGTCCGAATTGGCGAGATCCCGCGAATGGCCATTGGCGATGAGCAGGTCCTCGAACCCATCGAGGTCGACATCCAGGAACAGCCCGCCCCAGGTCCATTCCGAGGCCGGTACGCCGAACATCTGGGCGACTTCGGCGTAGGTCCCATCCCCACGGGCCAGCAGCAGGGTGTTGCGCATGGTCTGGGTGTAGCGTTCGGCGGAACCCGGCCCCCAACCCCAGCCCCAGGCGGGCATCGGTGCAACCTCTCGGAGGCTGTGCTGGGTGTGACGTCGGACGCGGTCGCGGCTCAGCATCTCGCAGACGAAGAGGTCATCCCAGCCGTCGCGATTGATGTCGGCTCCATCGACCGCCATGGAGGCCCAGCTCATCTGCCGAGAGGCCCATGCGGGAGCGAGCCGGAAGACCCCCTTACCCTGGTTGATCCAGATCCGATCCGGGGTGAAGTAGTCATTGCAGACGTAGAGATCCGGGGCGCCGTCCTGGTTGAGATCCCGAAACTGGGCCGACAGCCCCCAGTCCCGGAGCGGCGCGGAGAAGGGACGTCCCTGTTCGTCGAGGAAGGCACCGTCCGTCCAGGAAACCGGCGTGAACCGGCCCTTCCCATCGTTCAGGTAGAGGCGATCCGGTTCCCCGGACTCGAGGAGCGCCACCGCCCCGCCGCTGGCGTCCACCTGGAACTGGTCCCGGTGTTCCGGGGGCACCTCGAAGCGGCCGGACACCTGGCGCACCTTGACCTTGACCGGGGCGTCCTTGGCGGTGGTCGCCCGATAGTTGGCCACGTAGAGGTCGAGGTCCGAATCCCCGTCCACATCGGCCAGGGCCAGGGAGTGGCTGCCTCCCTGACGATCCAATCCGGCATCGGAGGCCTCCGTGAAGACGCCCCCGCCCTGGTTGCGGAACAGCCGAGTGCCCCCACCCAGGGCATTCACCAGCAGGTCGAGGTCCAGGTCGCCATCGACGTCGGCGAGGACGGCACCGGTCGAGGACTGCCCGGCGCAGCCAACCCCGGACCGGGCGGTGATGTCCTCGAACCGCCATTCCCCGAGGTTCCGGTAGAGCCGGTTGTCTCCGCTCAGGCTGCAGAGGTAGACGTCGCAGCGCCCATCCCCATCGACATCCCCGAGGGCGACCCCGGAGCCGTCCTCCAGCAGTCGGTTCGCGGCGATCTGGGCCGGGGTCAGGCGGTTGACGCAGCGGAGGCCCGTGGTCTGGGCCGGCACGACGGCGAAGCCGGCGGGAGGTCCGGATGGGGTCACCGGGCGACGATGCACCGTGTCTTCCGCGAGGATCGTCACGGCAAGCCAGGCAGCCGCGAGCCAAGGGCGCCACGGCCTGCACCACCGCGTGGATTGGAAATGGGAGGGACTCACCCGCAACAGGGAGACTGGGAACCGGTTTGGAAGGCCCAAGGAGCCTACCCGGAGCCACCTTGAATTCAACCGTGGTCACTTCGGACCTCGGGGGAGTTCATCGACACAGGACCCATCCACCGGATCGCGGACGAGGGCCCGGGTTCTGGACAACAAAAAACCCCTTCCGGTTCTGCCGGAAGGGGCTGAAAGGTCGAGGGGACCTCTTAGAACTTGTAGGCGATGTTCGCCATCAACAGCACCGAGTTGTTGTTGCCGTTGAACGGACCGGAGTTGCCGGTGCCGATCAGGTTGCGGTCCCAGAGCGCCTCGAGGCGGGAGACCACGTTGTCCCAGAGCTGATACTCGAGGGTGCCAGTGAGGCCGAGGAGGCGCTCACGGGAACCGACGGTGTAGCCATCGATCTCGCCGGCCAGCGGGGTGATCCACACGCCGAAAGCGGAGGAGCTGGCGTTGGCGTACTCGACACGGGTGTTGAAGCGGAGCTTCTCGGTGACCTGCCAGCTGATGTAGCCGGACACGGCCTGGGCGTAGGTGTTCTGGACGCTGCCGGCACCGTAGTAGTCGTTGCTGCGGTCAGCGAAGTCATACGCGAACCCGAGGGTGACCTCCTTGATGGGGGTCGGGAGCGACAGACCCGCGTAGTAGTTCATGTAGTTCCGCTGGTTGGTGACCAGGGAATCCACGATGCCGCCGTAGAGGGCGGAACCCGCGAGCCAGCCCCAGCTCTCGGGAGCCTTGAGGGTCACGGCACCGGAGTAGGTGAGCAGACCGTTGCCCTTGGCACCCGTGTTCAGGTTGGCCGGGGTGTACCAGCCACCGGAAGCCCAGGGCTCCTTGGAGTTCATGTTGCCGTAGGCGCTGTTGGCGATGCTGCCCGACAGACCGATCCACTCGGCGGCCTGGTAGGAGGCCACGATGCCCGTCTGGGACCAGGGCTCGATGTAGGAGCCGAGGCTGCGGGAGAAGTTGGGGTTCTTGTAGAGCGAGAGGCTCTCGTAGCCGATCAGCGAGTCCACCTGGCCGATCTTGAAGTCAAGACCGTTGCCCAGCGGGGCGCGCATGGTCACGTAGGCCTGCTTGATGGCCAGGTTCTGGCCACCGAGGGCGCCCGGGAGCCAGGCGGCATCCTGACCGAACCAGAGCTCGGCCTTGTAGCCGGCGCTCCACTGCCCCTCGTCGAGGGGCTTCTCGATGCGCAGCTCGACGTACTCCAGGTTGAACCCGTTGTAGTGGTCGGGAGCCGTGTTGGCGAAACGGTTCGCCATCGTGCTGCCGGAGCTGGGCTTCCACTGGGCGGAAGTATCCACAGCGCCGCCGATCGTCGTCCCGCTGACGAGGGTCGAGATCGGGCTCTCATCCGCCATGACGACGGATCCAAGGCTGACCACACCAGCGGTGGCCAAGCCGACTGTCCATTTGTTGAACTTCATTATGTTCCTCCTGCAGTTTTGTTTCGGTTAATTGAAGGATTGGTGCAAAACCAATCCCCACCCAAAAAGGTGGTTTCGGGTCGACCCTATGGAAGAGCGCCCCGGCGAGACAATAGATTTCTTTTGGATTTCCACGAGTTCCAGTGAGGGATTCTTATGCAGCAATCACGGGGGTTTTCCCTATACGACTCCGGCGATCCCCCAGGCGCAACGGAAGGGATGGGGACAGGATCCGGAGCGGGATCTCCCCGGGGTCGAAGTGCTGTCGCAGGACCCGATGCGCCCAGAAGTACCAAGGCCGGGAACCGACCCCATCCGTCTCAATTCCGGGCCGGAGGTTTCGGGGAGGGAACCGCGTTGGTGACCGGTGCGGGGGTCGGCAACGGCAGGGTGGTGTCGGCCAGGGATTCGACCGGGGGCTGGTAGAGCCGGACGGAGACCCCCGGGGATCCGGTGGACGCAGGCGTTGCTCCGCTCTTGGATGGACGGAGACTCCAGAGTCCGGCGATCACAGCGACACCGATCGAGGCGAACAGCACGACCTGCCAGCGCTGCAGGGCCAGCTTCATCATCAGAAAGTCCACCACGCCCCTCCGGAGTCCCGAGGAGGCGGTGTGTCGCTCCTCGAAGAGATCCGATCCCGACAGCTCCTGGTCCAGCTGGACCGCCATGCCGTGTTCGTCGAGCCGCAGGAAGCGGGCATAGGTCTTCACGAAGCCCCGCACGTAGACCGGAGCGGAGAAGGCCCCCCAGTCGTCCGCCTCCATCGCCACGATGTGGTCGGTCTTGATATGGGTTCCGTCCACGGCCTGCGCGATGGTGACACCACGCCGCTCCCGTTCCTCCCGCAGTCGTTGACCTGTCGTCGACACTCCGTTCCTTCTATCGCTTCAGGGGTGCCTCCGGCAACGCCTGAAACAGAACCTCGACAACTTCTGACCCACCCACCGACAGGGTGAGGCTCACCACTTCATGTCCGCCACGGTCCGGCCTGCTGGGATGAACGGCAGGACGTGCTCGGTGTAGGGGGTGATGATGTCGAGGACGTAGGCGGTCTTCGAGGCCAGCATCCGCTCCAGAGCCGGGCGCAGGTCCTTGCGGTAGATCACCCGCTCACACGGAACCCCGAAGCTGGTGCAGACCTTGACGTAGTCGGGGTAGATGCCCGAGCGGTTCTCGGGATTGCCGAGATAGGTGTGGCCGCGGTTGCCGGCATAGAAATTGTCCTCCCACTGCACCACCATGCCGAGATGCTGGTTGTTCAGGATCATCGCCTTGGCGGCGATCTTCTCGACGGTGGCCGTGGCCAGTTCCTGGATGTTCATCAGGAAGGATCCGTCGCCATCGATGTCCACCACCTGCTTGTCGGGCCTCGCGACCTTGGCTCCGAGGGCCGCCGGGAAGCCGTAGCCCATCGAGCCCAACCCACCGGAGGTGATGAAGGTCCTCGGCTGGGTGTATTTGAACCATTGCCCGGACCACATCTGGTGCTGTCCGACACCGGTGGTGATGATCGCGTCGCCGCCGGTGAGCTTCCACAGCTCCTCGATGGCCATCTGCGGCAGGATGAACTCCTCCCCCTCCTTCCGGTAGGGCTTCACGTGGTCCGAGTCGATGATCTCGGCCTTGGTCGTGTACCGGAACGGGGCCTTGTCCTTCCACTCGGCAATCTGGGTGTGCCAGGCGGGGAAGCGCTTCTTGATCCCGCCGGCCTTCGACACCAGGGCATTCAGACGCTCCAGGGCATCCCGGATGTCCCCATGGACCGTCAGATGGGCCCGCTTGTTCTTGTTGTGCTCCGAGGCATCGATGTCGATGTGGACGATCGTCGCGTCCTTCGCGAACTCGCTGAAGGCGCCCGTGACCCGGTCGTCGAACCGAACGCCGAACGCCAGGAGCAGGTCGGCGCCGTTCTTGAGCTTAACGGTCGGCTCGCTGGGATCCTTGCGCGGGGCGTACTCGCCGTTGACCGCCCAGTTGGCCACCGCGGAGCCATGCATGCCCAGCCATCGGAGCGACAACGGATCGGTCTCGGGAAAGCAGCCGATGCCCATCAGGGTCGTCGTGACCGGGATCTGGGTGGCATCGGCGAACTTCTTGAGCGCCGGGGACGCCTCGGCCGTGATGATGCCGCCGCCCACGTAGAGGACCGGCCGCTCGGCCTTCTCGATAAGACCGATGATCTCGTTGAGCGCCACCTCGTCGGCCCGGATGCAGGGGTTGTAGGTGCGAAGCCCCGCCTTGACCTCGTCCAGGGTCGGCCAGACCGGCTGGGCCTTCTGCTGCTGGATGTTCTTGGGGAAATCGATCACCACGGGACCCGGACGACCTGACTCCGCGATATAGAAGGCCTCCGCCACGATGCGGGGGATGTCCCTGATGTCCGTGATCAGGTAGCTGTGCTTCACGATGGGCAGGGTGACGCCCACCATGTCGGTCTCCTGGAATGCACCCCGACCGATCATGGCCTGGGTGACCTGGCCCGTGATCGCGACCAGCGGGCACGAGTCCATGAAGGCGTCGGCGATGGCGGTGACCAGGTTGGTGGCACCGGGACCCGAGGTCCCCATGCACACGCCGGCCTTGCCCGTCGCCCGGGCATAGCCCTCCGCCGCGAAGCTCCCGCCCTGCTCGTGTCGGGGCAGGACCGTCCGGATCTTCGACTTGGTCAACGACTGGTGGATTTCCATGCTGGCCCCGCCCGGATAGGCGAAGATGACCTCGACGCCCGCCCGTTCGAGGGCCTCGACAAAGATGTCACGACCAAACATCAGGGGGCCGATCTCCTTGTGGGATGCGGCCGTGGCGGGGGCGCTGGCGGGGGTGGCGGCGCTCTTGCTCATGATGACGTTCGAAATGGGCCGGCTTGGCGTGGGGTCTTGGATGACAAAAAACCCACGGCCGTCGCCAGCCGTGGGTTCTTGATCGTTCTGGTGCTACGCACGACAAGCCCCCGCGGCGGCCAGGCCGCCTACTACGGGGACTACGACTGGGATCGGACGCAGCATCGTCCTGAGACTAAAGCGAACGCGCCCACAGGCGGTCAAGCACCCGGTTGGAACAGGAACGGTCCTGGGACCCGGGCCAACCCCGCTCTCCACTCAACGGGATCCGCCCCGCATCTCGACCTCGAGGCGGGTTGACGGACCCGCCCGCTGGAAGACCCCATGGATCCACTTCGGACGATCGGGTGTCGACACGCTGTCCGGACGGCGCGTCCAAAGCCCCAGCCGCAGTCCGCCCTCGTCCCGATGATCCACATGCCGGTGCAGGATGAACGCGTCGATCCCGTCCAGGCCCACCACCCGATTCCACGCATAGGCGAAGGCCTCTGCCTGGATCCGCTCCCCATCCGGCCCCTCCGGGGTATGGAACCCCTGCTCGCTCAGGATGACCCGACGGGGTCGTCCCCCGAACCGCAAGGCCGGCTGGTCCAGGTAGGTCAGCAGCTGTTCGAGGTTCTTGAACGTGATCCGCGGAGTCGTCCGCCAGTCGTCCGTGGCGGTCGTGTCCAGCCAGCTCCTCGGCTCAAAGAGGTTCTCCGGATACGGATGGTAGGCCACATGCCAGTCGAAATCGCCACCCGCCCGCGCCTGGGCCGCGAACCGGTCCAGAAACAGCCGCCCTGAAAAGGTCTGTCCCGCATCCCCCCCCGCATACCGGATGTTCCAGTGGTGATCGAGCGACACATAGACCCGCCCCCTTGGAGACACCCGGCGCACGGCGCCGTGGACACAACGGACTACCGGCAGGTAGCCGTCGACGAAGTCCTCCATCGTGACCCGACCCCGGTTGGACCAGAACCAGTGGGAGTTCACCTCGTTGCCCACGATCCAGTTCCACACCCGACCGTGGGGCCCGTCCCGACGCGACCACCGGTCGGCCAGGAATTCGAGGGTACCCTGGAGCCAGATCCGACCCTCCTCGGTTTCCAGATGGAAGGCCGACAGATGGTTCGGACACTTCGGATCGTAGTCCGGATGCTGGAGGATGCGCCGCACCTCGGGATCCCCACTCACGTAGTTCAGAAGGATCAGCGAGACCACAACGCCGTTCCCGGAGAGGGGGCGGATCTGCTGGTCCATGGACTCGAGATAGCCCCGATGGAAGCGCAGTGTCCGCCCCTCGAAGACCCACGAGGGACTGTTGGAATCCCCGGTCGGGTGGAGAACCTGGGCGAGATTGATGTTGAGGGCCGCATGGGCCACACCCAGGGCCAGGGCGTCGTCCACCATCTGGACCTGGAGCCCCTTCTTGGAACTCCCAGACGGGAACGGATCCGGGTCGACCGCAGCCTTCCAGGGTCCAACACACCCGACGCCGAGCGCCCCCAACAGGGCCAGCGCAACGAGCACCACGAGGGGAATGGGCGATCGCGCTGTCACAGAGCGGATGGGAACACGCGGAATCGAGGGCTGGGAAGGTCGCAATCAAAGGCGACGCCTCCCGGATTCCCCGGCACCCCGGGAAGCTGGCAGCCTCAGAGGGCTTCATCCCTCATCGGATGCAGCTCCCAGTCGACAGCATCGAAATGCCACCACTCGCTGGAGATCCCGACAAAACCCGCAGCCTCCATCCAGGCCCGCAGCTGGCGCCGACGGACCAGAACTTCCTCCGGAAGGCCCACGGCATCGGAGGCCGCCGCCGGCGAATCGAAGTCGTCGAAATCTGTTCCAAGGTCGAGATCCACGCCCGACGACGGATCCACCAGGGTCACATCCACCGATGCCCCCCGGCTGTGACGGGAGCCTCGTTCCGGCGGAGCGACGAACCGGGGATCTGGGCGCGCTTCCCAGAGACACCGATGGAGGGATGCTGGGCGATAGGCGTCCCAGACCTTCAACGCCATTCCATTCCGACGGGCCAGGGATTCCGCATCGCACAGACGACGGGCCACCGGTTCCACCAGCCACGCACGGTTCGACAGATAGAGGACCCGGCCGACGAAGTTGCGGTCCGTTGCATACCGAAGCTCCACCCGGAGACCGGGAATGATTCGTTGGAGCTCCACGAGCGGTGCCATCGATGGGAGGGTGTCGGGTGGGCGGCGCTTGAGGAAGACCGGAGGGAGGACTCATCCCCGGAAGGCCCCCATGGAGCCGAAACCCGACGGCAGCGCACAGGCACCGTTGCGGGACCGGGATCTGCAGACCCGGATCGGCACTTGGCCCCGTCGAAGGCCCACCCTACGCTGTCGCCATGGATTCAGGCGGGTCTCCGAACCGGATTGGGCCGGAGTCGATGAACGACGCGGTCCGATGGGTCGATGCCTGGGCAACGACCGGCCCCCTCCTCGAACGCATCCGCAATCAGGAGCTCCGCAAACTCGACACATCGGCCTCCATCGCCCTCCTGTGCGGCGAGGCCGACTATCATACCGCCCCGTTCGCTCCGGAACCCACCTCGGGGCTGGTGGAACAGCAACGCCTGTTCACCCGACTCCTCTCCAAGAAATGATCGATGTCTTCAGGTCGGCAGCGGAACTGCAGTCGGTTTGCGAACACCACGACTGGCGGTTCTGCTCCATCTGCGACCGTTGGCGGAAATCAAGGAGGCCCCGGAGATCCTGGTCCGGTTGGAGCAGCTGCGTCTGGGGCTCGGAGCAGGTTGAAAGGTGGCCCGCTTGAGACGGTGTCGGGTGGGCGGCGCTTGAGGAAGTGGCGACTTCGCCCCACGGTCGCGGCGCCGTTCGCGCCATGGCCCACCTCCACATGTCCCCGGAACCCGGAATGCGTCTCGTGCGCCATGCCGGGGATTTCCTCACCCTCACCCTCGAGGGCCTGCCCCCGGGGCACTCGGCCCGGCTCCGGACCAATCTTGGCCGGGCCTCCCGCGCACGGGCCGAGATCATCCACGCCCACTTCGAACGCCTTCCCCTTGCCGGGGCCTCGTGGCGCGACCTCCCGATGGAACCCGCCGGCGAGGGCCGGTGGACCCTCACGATGCCCCTCACCGAGGTCGGCTTCTTCAAGGCCAAGGCCTTCGCCATCGACGCGACCGGCCGACAGGTCTGGCCCGATGGACCCGATCTCGCCGTCAGCGTCCACCCCTCCTGGACCCGCACCGCCAACACGATCTACTGCGCCTTCCCCCGGATGCTGGGCCCGAACAAGACCCGGCGTTCCACCCAGTCGCCCGAGTTGGAGACCCGTCTGAAGGAGCTGGATGCCCAGGGCTACGCCGTCATCCCGCCCAGCGGCACGCTCCGGGACCTCGTGCGGGAACTGCCCCACATCGTCGACACCCTCGGGTGCCGCATCGTGCACCTGCTGCCGATCAATCCCACCCCCACCACATTCGCCCGCTTCGGACGCTTCGGATCCCCCTACGCCCTCCAGCACCTCACCGCGATCGATCCCGCCCTGGTCGAGTTCGACCGGCACTCCACGGGACTCGAGCAGTTCGCCGAACTCGTCCACGCCATCCACGCCCGGGGTGCCCGGCTCATGCTCGACGTGGTGATCAACCACACCGGATGGGGCAGTGCCCTGTGGGAGGAGCATCCCGAGTGGTTCGTCCGGAAGCCGTCCGGCGAATTCGAATGCCCCGGCGCGTGGGATGTCGTGTGGGAGGACCTTGTGGAACTCGACCAACGGCATGTCCCGTTGTGGGAGCACATCGCCGAGGCCTTCCTGACCTGGTGCCGACGCGGGGTCGATGCCTTCCGGTGCGACGCCGGCTACAAGATCCCGACCCACGTCTGGCAGTACATCACCGCCCGGGTCCGGGAGGAGTTCCCGGAGACCGTCTTCCTGCTCGAAGGACTCGGGGGATCGTGGGAGGCGACCGCCGAACTCCTGGGCGAGGGCGGCATGCAGTGGGCCTACAGCGAGCTGTTCCAGAACCATGGCGGCGACCGGGTCGGCGGCTACCTCGACCACGCCTTCGCCACCTCGTTCCGCAATGGCACGCTGATCCACTACAGCGAGACGCACGACAACTCCCGCCTCGCGGCCCATTCCCTGCCCGATGCGCCCATGCCGCAGGAGGGAACCCCACCGCCCCCCAATCTCGGATGGTCCCTGCTCCGGAACCGCCTCTGCGCGCTCACCAGCATCAGTGGTGGGTTTGGGTTCACCTCCGGCGTCGAGTGGGCCGCCACGGAGCAGGTGAACGTCCACAGCGCCCGCGGCCTCGCCTGGGGATCGGAGCCGAACCTCGTCACCGAACTCGCCACGCTGAACCGTCTCCTCGCCGACCACCCCTGCTTCTTCGACGGCGCGCGACTGACCCGACTGAGTCCGGATGGCTCCCCGGTCTACGCCCTCCGACGCGACTCCGCCCAGGGGCTGGATTCCGTGCTCGTGCTGTGCAACACCGACCCCGCCCGTCCCCAGGGCGTGCGGCTGCCACCCCAGGTGTGGGCCGAGTTCAGCGGACCCTGCCTCGACCTCCTGCAGCCCAACCGCGAGATGCGCGGGCATTTCGAGGAGGCCAGCCGGATGGGACGCCTCGAGATCACTCTCCGCGCCGGGGCTGCCCACTGCCTGGCCCTCACCCGTCAGCCCCGCGGCCTCCACGGCGAGGCCTACCGGCTGGCCCGGGCCCGGGCGGACTGGGCGCTCGCCGCCGCCGGACGCGTCCGGGGACTCGATGTGCTCAGGACGGAACCGACCTGGGATCTGTGGCTCGACCTTGCCAAGGGAGTCGAGGCGGATCCCGAGGGCATGCTCGCCCGGACCCTCGGTGTCGAGGGCGCCGGCTATCGGCCGGTCCTCCGCTGGGAACCCCGGGATCGAAACAAGGTGACCCTCATTCCGGATACCCACTGGCTGCTCATTCAGGACTCCGTGCCGTTCCGGGCGCGCCTCGAGGGGGGCGGTTCGGCACCGCTCGAGACCGCCACCTCGGTCGCGGTACGGGGCGGATTCGCGGCCTGTTTCGCCCCGCGCTCGTTGGAGTCGACCCGTGACGCCACCCTGACGGTCGAACGGTATGAGGGGCCCGACCGGATCGTCCGGGCTCCGATCCGCTTCCTGCCCGCCTCGCCGCAGTACCCCCGACTCTCGGCACCGCGCGATGCGGATTCCGTCGTGCTGCTGACCAACGGACGCGGGGCCATGAGCCGCATCCGGGCCGATCTCGGAGGGATCCGGTCCAAGTACGACTGCGCCCTCGCGGCGAACCTCCACCCGGAGGTCCCGGTCGACCGTCACGTCTTCGTGAAGCGGTTCCGTGCCTGGGTGAATGCCGACGGGTTCGTCAGTCCATTGAATCTCGGGACGATGCTCGATCTCGAGGCGGGACCGCCCGCGCACTGGCGTTTCGTGGTCAACGCCGGCGATGGCCGATCGGTGGAGGTCCACCTGCTCGCGGACCTGCTGGACCATGAGAACACCGTCGTCCTCCGGTTCCTTCGTCCGGAACACCCGCAGCGGGACAGCCGCCTCGGACGCCCCCTCGAACCAGGCGTCCCGGTGACGTTGATCCTCCGCCCCGACATCGAGGACCGCAGCTTCCATCAGGAAACCCAGTGCAACGACGGGTCCCGCCACCATTTCGGCACCCATTGCCGGGCCACGGTCACCCCGGACCCGAGGACCCCGTCGCCCACGGCTCCGCTCAACGGATTCGAGTTCACCCCCGCCCCCGACCGCCAGCTCCGGGTCTGGTCGACCCAGGGACGGTTCCATCCGGAACCCGAGTGGTCCCTCGGCATCCCCCATCCCATCGAGGCCAGCCGCGGACAGACCGGCGCCGGGGATGCCTACAGCCCGGGATGGTTCGAGCTGCCCCTCGACTTCGGCGGCTCGGTCGATGTGGTCCTCAGCGCCGAACCCACCCGACCCGACCCCGACCGCATCACGAGTTTCGTGGCCGAACGGGTCGAGGCGCTTCGCGTCGGACAGGACCGCTCCGGACTCGACCCGCTCGACGCCTTCGGTCGACAGCTCGTGCAGGCTCTGCCGGCCTATGTCGTCCGTCGAAACTCCACCCGGTCCGTGATCGCGGGCTACCCCTGGTTCCTGGACTGGGGACGGGACTCGCTGATCGCCGCCCGGGGCCTGCTGGCTGCCGGCATGACCCGTGAGATCCGGGACCTGCTCCTGACATTCGGACGGTTCGAGTCCGAGGGAACGCTCCCCA
>CAZZKQ010000048.1:0-12064 GCA_964654875.1 uncultured Verrucomicrobiota bacterium
GGCGGGTTTCCGGCGATGGCCAGGATCGGTGGGTTCGACATCCTGCCGAGTGCGTCACAGATCGGATCCAGACCCTTCCGGCTGTGTCCTGTGGAGGGGAACAGGATCACGACGCCCTGCTCGGGCAGCCCGAGCGTCCTGCGGTGGCGTTGTCTCTCCGATTCGTCCGAAGCCGGCGTGAACGACGTGCCTATGGGTGGATACAGGACGGTGATCCGATCCTCTGCCACGCCGTAGAGCTCGGTCAGCTCCCGCGCGCACAGTCGGGAGAACGAGACGACCCGCCGGGGGAAGTGGTAGCTGGCGTGCTCCACGTGGATCTGTAGGCGGTCAAAGAGTCCGGGCCGTCGGCCTGTGCGTCGGAGGTAGCCTCGATGCGTTCCGGCACAGACCATGAGGTCCCTGGCCGGCACGGTGGCGAGAGCGATCTGGACTCCATCCAGCCGGGGTAGCAGGCGTCCGATGCGCCGATGGAGGGTCCACGTCCGGAGTCGCCTCGGAAAAGCCCAGACGGGGTGGGCCTGGACGGCGATGCCGAGCTTCCCGGCGACCCGCGCATCGACCTTCCGTGCCTGCACCCGGACGTCACGGCCTAGGTCTCGGACCCCTGTGCTGACATCCATGACGAACCGCTCCATGCCGCCGCCCCACTTGAAGTTGTTGACGAACAGGTGGACGGGAAGCGGATTCGCCCCGACGGGGCCTGGCTGGTGCTGGGAGACGTTCTCCATTCGGGATCCCGCGCCTCGGGTCCTGGATATGGGCATTGGGACGACCTGCCGGGACCGGCCTGCGGGTGGGCGACAAGAGGAACAACTGCATTGCAGGAGTGCAACAGCAACGCGATCCGGTGATTCGACAGGGGATTCCCATGCCTCGTTTTCGACGCGCCGCATTGCATGTCGTTCGCCGATCGGGTCGTCTTTTCCGCGCCGCCGGGCCGATGTTCCTCGGCCACCGCCTCCCATGAGCCTCCGAGTCCTACAGCTCAACACCCTGTTCCACGGGGGTGGAACCGATGACCAGTGTGTGAAACTTGCGATCGGTCTCCACCAGGCGGGTGTCGATGTGGCTCTCGCGGGCCCGAGGGACCGGGAGCAGGCCGAAGTGGCGATCCGTTCAGGTGTGCCGCTGGAGGACACCGGCGACGAAGGGTTCATCAAGCTCCGGTACATCGCCCGTGTGGCCCGGATCATTCGTCGGCATCGGATTCAGATCGTGCATGCCCACCACGGTAGGGACTACTGGCCGGCCATCCTCGCCGCACGCCTGTCCCGGTGTCATCCCCGTCTCGTTCTGTCGAGGCACCTCGCCAAGAGTCCGGGTTCGTTGCCCGGCCGGTTCCTTGTGCTGAACCTCTGCGATGCGATGGTCGCCTGTTCGGAGTTCACCGCCCGGGTGCTACGCGAGGGTCATGCAGATCCGGGCTCACCGGAGGAGGAGCGACACTGGCGTCCGCCGATGTGGGGTCCCCGATCCAGGATCCGGGTGATCTACGGTGGGTTCGAACTCGACCGGTTCCAGCCGCTGCCCGAATCCGAATCCGGGGTCGTGATGTTGCGACGGCATTGGGGAGTGTCCCCGGATGACTTCGTCTTCGGCATGGTGGGGGGCTACGCACTCCCTCGCGGCAAGGGGCACCGGGAATTTCTCGCGGCCGCGGCCCGGATCCGTGATCAGGTTCCCCGGGCGCGCTTCGTCATCGTCGGCCGCGGCGACATGGGCCCCCTGCTCGAGGAGGACATCCGGCGCCTCGGTCTCCGGGGAATCGCCACGCTTCCCGGGTATTCCCTCGAGATGCCGCTCGTCATGAATGCCCTCGACTGCCTGGTACACCCCCAGATCGGCACCGAGGCCATGGGCAGCGTCGTGATGGAAGCGCATGCCTGCGGCAGACCGGTCGTGGCCTCCTCCCTCGATGGCATCCCGGAGGCCTTCGGTTTTGGCGGGGCAGGCCAACTGGTTCCGCCCGAGGATGTCGACGCGCTGGCGGATGCCATGCGGCGTGTGGCGCTTGGTCCGCGGATTCCTGAGACGGAACGCCGGCGACTCCATGAACGGGTCGCTGGACGGGTATCCCTCGCCCGTTATGCCCAGGACATGATCGGCCTGTATCGCGAGATCCTCGGGTCGGGGCAGCCCACGCGTACCGGTCGCTCCCCGTCCGTGGGCTGAGTTTCCCAGGGAGAGGTTGTGACAACGGCCCTGGCGCGGTCCCGGACCATGGAATCCGGGGCAACCTCCCTGCCACTTGCCCACCAATGCGGTTGTCCTGTCGGAGATCTCCCGCCACTCTGCCGCACAGTCATGTCGGAATCCATCTTGACGGAGTCGCCCTGGGTGAGACGGGTCCGGCGCGCGTACCGCGCCTACCGGTATGCACCCGCGAGTCCGGCACATGGTCTCGTCCGACGCCTTGCCGGTGCGCTTGTCGGACGCCGTCATCGGATCCGTCTACGGAGTGGGATCTGGATGGAGGTTGATCTGGCCAGTGAGATCCAGCAGACCCTGTTCTGGACCGATGGGGACTATGAACCCCAGCTCCACTGGGTGGTCCGGGAGCTCGTTCCCACCGGAGCCCAGGTGGTCGATTGCGGAGCGAACACCGGGATCATCGGTCTGGTGGCCCGGCGTTTCAGGTCGAGTCCGGTCTCGTTCATCGAACCCCATCCCCGACTTGCGGAGACGGTGCGTCGGAATGTCGCCCTGAACGGCTGGGAATCCAGCTGCAGAGTCGTCGAGGCCGCGGCATCGGACACGGTGGGTGAAGCGGTATTGTACGAGAACGCGGAAGAGGATGGGGCGCATTCATTGGATTCCGGATGGGTGGGTGGGCAGTTGGGGGGGCGTCAGTTCAGGATCCGCAAGGCCCCGTTGCCCGACCTTCTCGGCGACCTGCCGCATGGCCCCATCGGCCTGCTCAAGATCGATGCGGAAGGACATGACTACGAGGTGCTCGAGGGGCTTGGTGACTGGCTGGACCCGGACCGGCTGGGCATTGTCTATGTGGAGCTCGGCGGAGAGGATCGGACCCGTGGGCGAGCCCTGCTGGAGCGTGCCGGGTTCACCGGCTTTGGCCAGCGCCCGCTCCGGCCCCGTCGGCAGCGTGCCCTCCTCCGTCGGCTGTACGCCGGTGAACCGGCCGTGCTGTTCGAGCCGATCCCACCGTCCTCGATGCCCGAGGGCGAGACCCTGTGGGTTCCGGCCGGGGGTGCGATCGCCCGCCACCTCGGGCAACTCCGCCATCTCGCGGGCTGACCGGTGACCTCCACCGCGCCCATCCCGGCCGACGGCCATGTTGCACTCGCCCGGGGGACTCCCGGTGTGTTCACCCGCCTGGAGCCGTTCGGCGTCCGGGGGCTCGACGGGGGATCCCTGTCCCTGATGTACCACAAGCTCGGGCTCCGCCCCCGGGGAGTCCGGTTGAAGGGACTGTACGTCCCAGCCCTCCTCTTCCGTCAGCAGCTCGAGGATCTCCGCCAGGCCGGATATCGCTCCGTGTCGATGCAGGGGCTCGCCGCCGACGGCGAGGCGCGGAGGGTCGCCCTGACCTTCGACGACGGATTCGTCAATGTGCTGACCCACGGCCTGGAGCCGCTCCGGGAGTCGGGTTTCCACGCCATCCAGTTCCTGGTGTCGGACCTCCTCGGGAAGACCAACCTCTGGGAACAGCAGCAGGGCGAGGTTTCCGAACCTCTGATGGACGTCTCGCAGATCCGGGACTGGATGGCAGCAGGCCATGGGATTGGTGCCCACACCCGGACCCATCCCTGGCTGACCCGCATCCCGTTGGCGGAAGCCCGTGAAGAGATCCGTGGGAGCAAGGCCCGCCTTGAGGATCTGTTCGGGGTTCCAATCCTCCACTTCTGCTATCCCTACGGGGATTGGAATCCCGCCGTTCGGGATCTGGTGGAGGAGGCCGGTTTCGTCACCGCATGCACGACCGAGCCGGGACTCAACCGCCCCGGAGGAGACCCGTTCCGGCTGAGGCGTCTGACGGCCCGGTATGCGTCGAGGAACTGGGCCAACCTTGGCCGACTGCTGCGTCGATGGCTGGGGTGACCGAAGCCCCGGATGGCCGGGGTTCCACCCGGAGCCGTGGATGGAACGCGACAGGCTACCTCGGCGTGGATCCCGGGTTGCCGCCCGATTGCAGGAACGCCAGAAGGTCCAGAATCTCGTCCTGACTGAAGTGGTTCAGCAACCCGCCCGGCATCGGGGAGACCGTCGAGGCGGACCGGTCCCGGATGTCCACCTTCAGAACCCGGGTCGGACGGCCCGACAACGGGTTCACCACCACCTCCAGGGCGTCGGGCGTCTCCCCGGCGATCGCGCCCGTGATCACATCCCCGCTCTTCAGGGTGATGACCTGGGTCTGATACTGCGGCGGGACGCTCGCGTCGGGCTCCAGGATCGACCTCAGCAGGTCCGCAGCCCCATAGCGGGATCCCACGCTGGTCAGATCGGGACCGGTCGATCCCCCCACGCCGTCGAACCGATGGCAGGCGTCGCATCGGGCCTCCTGGTAGACCGTCTGGCCCTGGAGCAGGTCCCGTCCCTGGCTCAGCTGGCCGAGCACGGGCTGGAGATCCGCAACGGTCCACTCCTTCACCTTCTCCCGGAACCGGGCCTTGGTCTGGGGCAGCTTCTGCTGCGCCATCATCCCGGCCAGCGCGGCCTTCTGGTCGTCGGGTACCTTCTCGAAGGCGTCCTGACGCAGGTAGCGGAGGTAGTTGTCGAAGCTGTAGCCACTCGAGGGCTTGAGTCCGACCTCGGCAAACCACTGGATCATCTGACGCGGAAAGGCGGTGCTGCGGTGGGCCATCGGATCCTCCTTCGGCCGGCCGAACCACTGGAAGTAGCGCTGGCGGAGCTCGGGGGTCCATCCCGCGGTCACGATCCTCAGGGGTGCCTGGTAGGCCATCTGGTCCTCCTGCGTCGTGGCGGCGTCACGAAGGGCAAGGGCCTTGGCCACGACGTCTGGGGCATTGAGCGCCGCGAGCAGGGCGAGGAGTTCCAGGTCCTTGGCCTTGGATCCGGTCGGGAACTGGCCCGACAGCTTCTCGAGGGCCCGGGCCCGGATGGCATCAGGGATGCCATGACGCGCGAAGCTCACCTCGATGACGCGGAGCTTGATCAGGTAGTCCGTCTCGTTGAGGGACGACAACGCCCAGCGTCCGAGACCCTGGAGAAGGGGGCCCTGGTCCTCGCGACCGCCGACCCGGGCGAGGGCGAGGCCGGCGGTCAGGCCGGTCGTGGACTGCGTTTCCGAGAGGGCCTTCTCCCGCCACTGGGCCACCGGAATCGCCTCGAGCGCCACGCGGGCCGCATGTCGGAGGGTGGCGTCCTCGTGTCCGAGGGCCGGCCAGATCGACTCCACCGTTCCCGGGGCGGCCGGCGGATGGAACCCCTCCAGCCGCCGCCGCTCCAGTCGGGCCGTCTTCTCCGGGGTCATCATGGCGATCGACAGGCTCTTCGGTTCGGTGGACTCCGAGCCCGTGTAGCGGACCCGATAGAGGCCCGATGGGATCCCTCGTCCGCCGGTGATGAAGTACAGTGCGCCATCGGATCCGATCACGGCGTCGGTGACGTTGAGGGGGCGTCCACGGACGAGGGTCTCGAACGTGCCGGTGTAGCTCGAACCCTTCGGTTGCAGGTGGAACACCAGGATCCGGCCCATGGTCCAATCGAGTCCGATCATCGCCCGCTGATAGCGGTCGGGGAACTTCGCCCCCTTGGCCGAGATCAGGCCCGAGGGCGAACCCAGTCCCGCGTCCACGACGGCCGGAAGCGAGTCGGCGTAGTAGGACGGCCACTTCAGGGACCAGTCCCGGTAGCCGTGGTCCACTCCGCTCACGAGGTGGAGCAGTCGATTCGGACGGTACCACGGCACGCCCCAGTCGCCCTCGCTGTCGCTGTCGAACGCGAACAGCTCGCCATCGGGATTGAAGGCGATGTCGTAGGCGTTGCGTTGTCCGGCCCCGAAGAGCGCGACGGTCTGTCCGTCGGGTGAGATCCGGAGGACGTGGCCGCCGGGTGGGGTGAGACCGGGTTTGGGGCGGGAGCCGTCGGACACCGGGGGCAGGACCGAATCGTTGGCAAAATGCTGGACCGGGGAGCGGGCGGGCAGCTGGGGGTCCACCTGGACCATGTTGCCGACGACGACATACAGGTTGCCGTCGGGCCCTTGAACGAGGCCGTGGGCACCGTGTTCCCCGGGCGCGCCGTTCTTGTCCTGCGGCAACCAGCGATGGAGAACCTCGATCCGGTCGTACTGGTCATCGCCGTCGGTGTCCGTCGACCGGTAGAGCTGATACCCCTCGGGTCCGTGGGCGTTGGCGTAGAGGACATTCGAGACGGCGAGGAGTCCCATGGCGCCCCGGAGCGGGGTCGTGAGCGTCTCCATCCGGGCGATCCCGCCGGCGGGGTCGAGGCTCAGGCGGAGCAGGGGCTCGGCGCCCTGCGGACTGATCAGGAGCCGCCCCTTGGGGTCGACGGTCATGGAGATCCAGGAGCCCTCGCCGAGGTCGGCGCCGTGGACGAGGTCGACACCGAAGTTCGTGAGCGTCTTGAGGCTGCCCGCGGCCGGGGGCTGGGGGGCGAGCGGGACCTGTCCCCAGGGCGCCACCCCGACCGGCCCCAGGGAGGTGGCGGGCTTCCAGCCGTCGGTGCCGTTGGCCGAGGTCTCCCAGGTCCCATCGGTCACCACCACCTGGCTCAGTCCGTTGGTCTGGACCATCTCGAGTCGGACGAGGAGTCCCGCGGCGCCGGCGGCGTTGCGGGCCTTGACCTGGATCAGGTGGGGGCCCGGGGGGAAGTTGCCGGGGAGGTTTCCTCGGGTGGGCTGGTCCCAGAGGTTGTTCTTGAGCTGGTGCCGGTCGTCGAGGTTGAGCTCCGCCTGGTTGTCGGCGGCCAGGATGACGCTGACCTTGTTGACGCCTGGCGGGGCCTGGAAGGACTTGCGGAAGTACCGGATCTCCTGGTCGGCCGGCGGTCCGCTCCAGATCCATTCGGGCTTCGGGATCGCGGCGACGATCTGGGTGAGGGTGGCCAGGGCAAGCAGGGTCCGGAGCATGGGGGAACTCTATTCAGGGGTCGTCGGATGGAAAGAGGCCTGTGGGGGTTGCAAGTTTCGCTCCCGGAACGTTGCCGGACGGCGTTTTTCGTGCACTGCTTTGGTCACAGTGAACAGTCGCATCACATCGGTGTGTCTGGCTGCGGTGGCCGGTGGGGCCGTGGGGTATCTTGCGGGTTCGGGCCGCAGGTCCGAGGCACCCCCTGCGGGGGTCGCCGTGACCGCCCCCGCCGTCCCGGCCGCCCGTGTCGGGGGCTCCGCCACCGAGCGTCTGACGGCGCCCGAGGTGCTGGTCCGACCCGACCAGGTGGCGGCGCTGCTGACCGGGATCCAGAAGGAGCCGGATCCCGAGCTCCGACGCGACCAGCTCCGGGTGTTGGCCGCCCGGATCGCCCCCTCCGATGCCGCGGCCTGTCTGGACGTCGCGCAGTCGATCCTGGCCTCGGAATACCTGTACGTCTTCCGCTACCGGCTTCTGGAACTGTGGGCGTCCCGGGCGCCCCAGGCCGCGCTCGCGTGGACGCAGGCGCTTCCCAATCGGGTGGATCGCGAGTCGATGCTCGATGCGGTCCTGCATGGATGGGTCCTGTCGGATCCGTCAGGAATGGTGCGCTGGTTCTCGACCCTGCCCAAGGGACCGGACCGCAAGGCGGCGCTGACCCCGTTGGCGCTGGCGCTGGGCCGGTTCGCCCCCGAGGTGGGGCAGGCGTTTCTCAAGGGCCTGCCGGAGTCCAACGACCGGCGCGAGTTCCTCATCGAATTCCTGGGGGCGTGGGCCGACATCGATCCGAGGGCGGCGGCCCGTTCGGTGACACTCGAGACGTTCGTGGGCCAGGAGTCGCGCCTCGAGTTCCTCCTGACGAAGCTGGCGATGGTCGACGTCGAGGCCG
The DNA here is from genome assembly GCA_964654875.1 of uncultured Verrucomicrobiota bacterium. Lineage (GTDB taxonomy): Bacteria > Verrucomicrobiota > Verrucomicrobiia > Limisphaerales > UBA9464 > UBA9464. The sequence continues at coordinate 7,966 of CAZZKQ010000048.1, forward strand.
CCATCGCCCTCATCGGCGAGCGTCCCACCACCCGCCTCCGGCTCCAACAGCTCTGGAGGCCCATCCTCCAGGCGGTGGGCCAGAAGGATCCGGCAAAGGCTGCCCAGATCGCGGCCCGGATTCCGGATGGACCCCATCGGAACGAACTTCTGCCCGAGGTGGGCCGGGATTGGGCGGCGAAGGATCCCCGGGCGGCCTTGGCCTGGTTGGAGCAGATGCCCGACACCCCGACCCGGGCGCTGCTCGCCGCGGCGGTGGCCCAGGGGATGTCGTCGGAGTCCCCGGAGGCGGCTGCGGCCCTCCTCGCCCGCACGAAGATGGGTCCGGGACAGGCGTCGGTGTTCCGCGATGCCGCCATGGCCTGGGCGGAGAAGGATCCCCGTGCCGCCTTCGAGTGGGCCTCGAAGCTCGACCATCCGCAGGGTCGGGTGAATGCCTTGGCCGGCCTGATGCAGGCCTGGGCCCAGGAGGATCCCCGGGCGGCGTCGGCCGCCGCGCTGGGGCTGTCGCCCGGACAGGCCCGGGACCAGGCCCTGCAGTCGGCCGTCATCCAGTGGGTGTCGGTGGATCCCAACGCCGCGCGGGAATTCGTCCAGCAGCTCCCGCCGGGTCGGACCCAGCAGAATGTGGTGGGCCAGCTCGCCTGGGAGATCGGCAACCGCGATCCCCAGGCCGGCGTGGCCCTTGTCGACGCCCTCCCGCCCGGTCCCGCCCGCACCATGGCAGCCACCTCGCTTGTCGCCGGCTGGTCGACCTCGAACATCGACGCCGCTGCCCAGTGGGTGCAGTCCCTCGAGGACGGCCCGATGAAGCAGCAGCTCCTGGCGTCCGTGGTGGAGAACTGGGGGGAACAGGACGTCGCCGGTGCCGCCCGGTTCCTCGATGCCAACCCGGGCGTCGGGTCGCCGTCGGCCGCCACGGGACTCGCGAGTCGATGGGCCCAGAGCGATCCCGATGCGGCTGCGGCCTGGGCCCGCACCCTGCCCGCCGGCGACCTGCAGGAGTCGGCGCTGGCGGCGGTCTCGATCTCCCTGGCGCAGTCCCAACCCGCCAAGGCCGCCGAACTGGCGCTCAGCCTGCCCGCCGACCGCCAGCGCGAAGCCGTCGTCGGCATCGTCAGTCACTGGTCGGGCGAGGACCCCTCGGACGCCGCCGGCTGGGTCGGTCGATTCCCGCCGGGGGATCTGCGCGACCAGGCCGAATCGGTGTTGGTCCAGCAGTGGTCGAACCAGGACCCCTACGCCGCCGCCGCGTGGCTCAAGGACCAGCCGCAGGGTGGGATGCGGGATGCCTCGACCGCGGCCCTCGCGCGCAACCTCCGCGAGTACGATCCCAATGCCGCCTCGGCCTGGATCGAGTCCATGCAGGATCCAACCCAACGTCAGCAGGCGCAGGAGGAGCAATTCCGTTGGTGGTCCCAGCAGGACCCGGCCTCGGCGCAGTCGTGGCTCGACCGCAGCTCGGTCCCGGCCGAGGTGCGTCAGCGTTGGGTCGAGCAGCTGCAGAAACCGTAGGCGACCTCCTTCGGACGGGGAGGGGCCTCACAGGCCGCAGGCCTTGCGGGCACGGGACAGGACCCCGTCGGCCACGGCCTGGGCCCGCTGGGCTCCGTCGCGGAGGATGGACTCGACGTGGTCGAGGTTCGACGCCAGCTCGGCCCTGCGGGCACGGGCGGGGGCGAGAAAGTCCCAGTAGTGCTCGAACAGGGCCTTCTTCACATCACCATAGCCGAGGCCTCCCGCCTTCAGTCGGTTCTCCCAGTCGAGCGCCACGTCCGGCGGGGCCACCAGCTTGAGCAGCTGGATCGCAATGTTCTGGTCGGCATCGGGTTTGGGATCCGCCGGGAGACGGCTGTCGGTCTTGATCCCCATCACCTTCTTCCGGAGCGCCTTCTCCTCGCCGAACAGCTCCAGGGTGTTCCCGTAGCTCTTGCTCATCTTCTGCCCGTCGACCCCCGGCACCACGGCGACCTCGTCGCGGATGCGCGGCTCAGGGATCACGAAGACCTCGCCATACAGCTGGTTGAACTTCGTGGCGATGTCCCGGGTCATCTCGAGGTGCTGCTTCTGGTCGCGGCCGACCGGGACGATGTTGGAGTCGAACAGGAGGATGTCCGCGGCCATGAGCACGGGATAGGCGAAGAGGCCGTGGTTGACCTTGTCGAGGTCCCCCGAGGCGAGCTTCTCCTTCTTGTCCTTGTAGCTGTGGGCCCGCTCGAGGAGGCCCATCGGGGTGACGGTGCTGAGGAGCCAGGCCAGCTCCGTGACCCGGGGCACGTCGCTCTGCCGCCAAAAGATGCAGCGTTTCGGATCCAGTCCGCAGGCCATGAAGTCGAGGGCCACGTCGAGCGTGTACTGCCGTCGCAGGGCCGCGTCGGTCAGGCTGGTCATCGAGTGGTAGTCGGCGATGAAATAGAAGGCCTCGCCCTGCTGCTGCAGTTCGATGGCCGGTTTCATGGCGCCGAAGTAGTTGCCCAGGTGGAGGGCCCCGCTGGGCTGGATGCCGGTCAGGATGCGCATGGTCTGGGGGGAAGCCTGAGGTGAGGGAGTCGACGAGGGAAGTGGGGACTTGCGCTGGCCAACAGCGGGTTCCCGTGGTATCCCCACCACGTTCAAAGAGCCGCCTCGTGCGGCGAAACTCATGGCGACGCGTTCCCTGAAGAAGAAAAGCGTGGTGGTGGACCCGGTGGAGCCGAAGGTGACACCCCCGCCGCCCTCCACCGACACCACCTTCCTCCGGCGTCCCAAGATCGCCTCCCGGTCCCGGAAGCGGGACATGCCGGAGGGGCTCTGGTTCAAATGTCCGGAGTGCGGGGCCCTCGTCTACGACAAGGAGTTCGACGACAACCTGAAGGTCTGTCCCAAGTGCGAACACCACTGCCCAATCGGGGCCCGTGAGCGCATCCACTCCCTCGTGGAGACCTGCTCCTTCGAGGAGATGGATGCGGACCTGGAATCGGTCGACATCCTGAAGTTCACCGGCGTCGCCAGCTATCAGTCGAAGCTCGCCGCCAACCGGAAGAAGTCCCCGCTTCTCAAGGATGCCGTCGTCACGGGCATCGGCCTGATCGGAGCCCACCGTGTCGCCCTCGGGGTCATGGACTTCAGCTTCCTGGGCGGTTCCATGGGGTCGGTGGTGGGCGAGAAGCTGACCCGTCTCATCGAGGCGGGGACGGACCGCGGCATTCCGGTGATCATCATCTCCGCCAGCGGCGGGGCCCGGATGTACGAGGGCATGTTCAGCCTGATGCAGATGGCCAAGACCTGCGGGGCCCTGGCCTACCACGCCCGGCTGAAGCTCCCGTACATCTCCATCCTGACCCACCCGACCTACGCGGGGGTCATTGCCAGCTTCGCCACGGTCGGGGATCTCATCATCGCCGAACCCCGGGCCGAGATCGGGTTCGCCGGGGCGCGTGTGATCAAGGACACCACCCAGGCCGAGCTGCCGCCCGGGTTCCAGACCGCCGAGTTTCTCCAGGCCCATGGGCTGATCGACGCCATTGTCGCGCGTCGGGACATGAAGGCGAAGCTGATCACCTACCTCGACTTCATGGGCCGCAAGGCGGCCTGAGGAGGGTCAGGCTGTCCGGACCGCCGTGGAGTCTGGATCTGCGGTCGGAGTCGGGACTTCCGGCTCCAGCACGACGGTCTGCGAGGGCTGGTCCTGGCTCGTATTGAAGACGCGGATCCGTGAGGCACCGATCGCGTCCAGCCGTCTGTGGACGGTCCTGAGGGCCAGCTCCGGCCGGTTGCATTCCCGACTGAGGTGACCCAGGTGGATCTCCTCCAGCGGTCCGGCTGCCAGATGTGCGGCGACCTCCGCCGCGGCGTCGTTCGACAGGTGGCCATGGCGGCTGAGGATCCGCTGCTTCAGGCTCCAGGGCCGCTTCATGTCCTCCTGCAGGAGCCGTAGGTCGTGATTGGCCTCGAGCAGGAGCAGCCGGACCTGCCGGACCCGTTCCAGGATGAGCTTCGTGGCATGTCCGAGGTCGGTGAGGAAGCCGATGTTGCCGGCTGGCGTGGCCAGCAGGAAGCCGACCGGATCGGCCGCATCGTGTGGCACGCTGAAGGTCCGCACCTCGACCTCGCCCAGCGCG
>CAZZKQ010000049.1:0-11921 GCA_964654875.1 uncultured Verrucomicrobiota bacterium
GCCCCCGGTGAGCTCGAATCGGGCGGTGGACGGGGTGGGTTTGCCGGCAAACTGGTCCAGCCAGCTGGGATCCCAGGGGCGCCGTTCCGGGGTCCGTACCCATGGCGGCAGCGGGGGCCTTGGGGCGGCTGCAGGGTTCTGGGCGAGAGGGGAGTCCTGTGCGATTGGAGACCCGGTTGCGATTGTTGGGCCGGAGCCGGAACCCGTGTCGGCCGCCACCGGAGTCGAGACCGGGCCCGGGTCGGCTTGGTGCGGGGCGTCGGCGGGGATCCGATCCGGGGTACGATGGCCGATCCGGGTCCCGATGCCGATGGCAATGAGAACCAGAAGTGCGAAGACGAGCGTGGCGGGCTTTGGCATGAGGAATTCGGACGGATGAGGGGTCGGCGGAGCGAAGGGTTGTCCGGATCGAACCCGAACCTGCGGGTGGACCGCACGACCGTCAACCGCTCAGACACGTCGGGGCCGGCGGCCGTTCATTCCCGGGCTCCTGCCGCCGGTCGCACCTTTTCGGGTGATGGGATCGGTAAACGGTTGTCTATTCAGGCCATGCATTGGATCTGGAGGGGACTCATCGCGCTCTGGGTCGTGGGCTCCTCGGCCGTCCCGGGCCGGGCCGGAACCCGGGAGTTCACGGTCATGGTCTACAACGTGGAGAATCTGTTCGACATCGACCGGGTCGCCCGTTTCGACGACTACGTGGAGAACCCGACCGACTCGGCGGGCTATGGCCCGGGGAAGCTGCTCCGCAAGCTGGAGGGCATCCGGAGTGTCCTCGGGTCGATCGACGGCGGAACAGGGCCGGACATCCTGCTCCTCAACGAAGTCGAGGTGGACGCGACCCCGGAGACGACGGTGTCGGACTCTCGGCGCTTCCTGGATGAGCATCGCGGTGAGCGGGTGTCGGACATCCTGACGGGACGTCTGACCGAGGCCTGGCGGGGGCTGCCTTCGGAGCTGTGGCTGCTCAAGCATCTCGAGGATACCGGGCTGCGAGGCTATGCCTTGGCGGTCGACTCCGCGGAGGCCGCCACGGGCGTGCCGGGACCCATGACCCAGAAGAATGTGGTCCTGAGCCGGTTCCCGATCTCCTTCGTGCAGACCCATCCGACCCGGGGAGCCCGCGGGATTCTCGAGGTGGTGGTCCGGGTGGACGGTCGGGACCTCCATCTCCTGGTGAACCACTGGAAGAGCGGGGCCTCGGAGGAACGGTCCGAGACGATCCGACGCGGCAACGCCGAGGTGGCCCGTCGACGGCTGGACCAGATCCTTGCCGCGAATCCCAAGGCGGAGGTCCTTCTCGGAGGCGACTTCAATTCACACTACAACCAGAAGCAGCGATATCCGCGGATCGGGACCTCGGCCCTGCAGGACGTCCTCGGCTCCCAGGGTGACAAGGTGGCGATGGGACATCCGGGAGGGCCTGCACTCTACAATCTCTGGTATGAGCTCCCCGTCCGGGAGCGCGGCTCCGACGTCTATTCCGGGGAATGGGGCACACTGATGCACCTCATCGTGTCCCGAGGGCTCCTGGATGGGGTTGGAATCGAATACCTGGATGGCAGCTTCCGCCCGGTCCGGGTCGACGGCGTGAACGCCCAGCGGCCATTGGGCTTGCCCCGGCGGTGGACGGGGTATGGTCCGGGGGCGGGCACCAGCGACCATTTCCCGCTCCTGGCACGGTTCCGGTCTGGGGTGAACGAGGGGTCCCGTCGGCTGAGTCAGGATCCTGGGTTGCGGGTCACTCCATCGACTCCCGTGTCGGTCGGGTATGATCGGATCGATCGTTCGCGGCTGAGGAGCGCCACAGTGCTTGGGGCGGCCAATCAGGACGAGATGGCTCGGGGGATGGGGGAGATCTTCCGCGTGGAGGGGGTGACCTCGAGGGGGCGTTCCGCCGAGGTCGTGGTCGCGGGCAGGACCTACTCCCTCCATTCCTTTGATCCTTCGATCCAGCGCGCGCTGCGCCGCATGCCGAGGGGCTCTTCGATCCGGCTCATCGGGGAGCTCGGGGCCTACCGCGGCCGGCTCCAGTTCGTCATCCACGATCGGTCGTGGCTCGAATGAGCCGCAGGAGACGGACACACGTCCTCCCTCGGACTCGATCCAACCCCAGCGGTGGAGGCCTGCGAATCGCCGAGGGCTTCGGTCAGCGCCGTGGCAAAGAGGGGCCGGAGCCAGGCGGCGCCCTCGTCGCTCAGGTGTCCCTCGTCGATGTAGAGCAGCCGTCTCCCGCAGAGGAAGCGGACCTGCCCGTCGGGCAACAGGAGGTCGAGATCGGGTCGGACCATCGGGTCCGCGGGGCGATTCCGTGTGATCCATCCGCAGGTGAGCGAGGTGGTGACCAGACCGCCTGCCACGAGGGCTGGCCTGCAGATCGGAGGCGCGGTCACACACCCGCTTTCCGCGTGGGTCAGCAGTAATCCGCAGCCCAGGGCGGCCGGGATCGGGTGCCAGGGAGATCCTGGCCGTCTCCGAGGGACTCCATAAACGTGGTGCACCGCGCCAACCCGCACTTGATCTTTGGGCCTGTTCTGGCTGGATTTGCAACATCCCCAAACGGCCACGCCCGGCCTGTCCGCCTGGCGTCCCAACCCCAGACACAATCCATCCATGAGTCCCCTCTCATTCCTCCGCTGTCTCACCGCGATCGCGGCGTTGGTGGTCCTGAACCAGACCCCGGCTCGGGCCCGCATCCTCGACGACTTCAAGGCCGCCGAACGTTCCGGCTGGAAGGACGCCAACCCGGCGGGTCTCCCTCTCCCTGGGGGAAAACAGTCGGGTGGCGTCTTCACGTTCGGTCTGCCGAACCTTGGCCAGTCGTTCTTCGTCAGCAGCACCAAGACTTCAGAAACGTTCGAGCTCGTCGAGGGGCGCACCCTTGAGTACCGCGTCGACCTCGTCTCGGGCCAGGGCCCTGATTCCTTTGCGGTCCTTGCCTTCATCCCGCAGGCGACCGGCGCGAATTCACTGGGTGGCTACGGCATCGCCAAGTCTGAGACGGATCTCCTGATCACGAAGGGCATCAACAAGTATTTCTTCAACGAGAATGTCCAGCCCACCCTGAAGAACCAGAACGTCACCCTGGTGCTCAACCTCGAGGTCCGTTCCGGAAATGTCATCATCCGGGGGCAGGTCCTCGACCGTGATGCCGCCAACGCTGTGATCTGGGAGAAGACATTTGTCGACACCCCCGCGGCCGATGTGATGGCCGACGGAACCGACAACCCGCCGGCCCCATTCGTCAACATGGTGGGCAACTTCGTCCTCTACCTCTATGCCGATGGCGGCAAGGACCCGAATGGATACCAGGTGGTCTATGACAACGCCCAGGTCTTCGTGGCGGATGGTGCCGTGCTGGACGACTTCAAGGCTGCGGAGCGGTCCGGCTGGAAGGACGCGAATCCGGCAGGGCTTCCGTTGCCGGGTGGCAAGCAGGCAGGAGGGGCCTTCACGTTCAATCTGCCTGCGCTGGGCCAGGCGTTCTTCGTAAGCAGCACCAAGACGACAAAGACCTACGAGTTGACCGAGGGGACCCTGCATGAGTTTTCCGTGGACCTCGCTTCGGGACAGGGTCCGGACTCCTTTGCGGTCCTCGCCTTCATCCCACAGGCGACCGGTCCGAATTCGCTGGGTGGCTACGGCATCGCCAAGTCGGAGACGGATCTCCTGATCACAAAAGGCATCAACAAGTATTTCTTCAACGAGAACGTCCAGCCTCCGGTCAAGAACACCAATGTCCGGCTGGTGCTCACTCTGACGACCGTGGACGGGAACGTCGTGATCCGAGGCCGGATCCTCGACCTGGATGCGGGCGGAGCGGTCCTGTTCGACAAGACCTTCGTGGACACCCCGGCGGCGGATGTTCTGGCGGATGGGTCCGACAATCCCCCGGCGCCGTTCGTCAATCTCGTCGGCAACGTCGTCCTGTATCTCTATGCCGATGGGGGCAAGGACCCGAACGGCTATCAGGTGGTCTACAAGAACCTCGTGGTGGGTGCGCCGCCTGCCGCGGTGGATGAGCCGCCACGGATCGACTCCGTGTCTCCAGCTGAGGGATCGGTCTTCCTGCCTGCCGACACCAAGGTCACGTTCTCCGTGGTGGACGACCGCAACATCCCCGATGCGGGACTCAAGGTGACCCTCAATGGAGTCAATTACACCACGGCGAATGGACTCCTCCTTGGTCCGGCCGGGACCACGCGGACCGGAACTCTGGGGGGCTTCGAGAAGAATCGGTCCTACCTGGGTCAGGTCACCGTCACGGATTCCGGTGGGACATCCCGGTCGGCCATGATTGCGTTCGACACTTTCTCGGCCGACGCCCGGACGGTCGAGGCGGAGGATTATGACTTCGACGGAGGTCAGTTCCTCAACAGCCCGATCCGCAGTGCCGAGGGTGGCGGGGTGTTCGAGAACTCCTACACCGACCGTGTGGGTACGGCGGGGACGGACTATCAGGACAACAGGTCGGGTCCCAGCGGCAACGACTCACCGTATCGGACCCAGGATGCCGTGCGGATGCAGCGGTCCCTCGACAACCGTCGTCCGTCGCTCTTCAACAACGACCAGGGGATCTACGACTACGAGGTGGGCGACATCGCGGTCGACGACTGGATGAACTACACCCGCGAGTTCGCAGCGGGCTCCTACGAGGTCTATCTCCGGGAGTCGGTGGTCAACCTCGAGAAGGCAGACAGCGTCCTGGAGGAGATCTCCTCCGTCCCTGGAACGGCTCCGAAACTGCTGGGCACCTTCCTTGGGGTCCAGTCGGGTTTCACGGCGCGGAACGTGGCGCTGACCGATGGGACGGGGAAGAACAGGGCGGTTCTGCGCCTGTCGGGTCGAAAGACCCTCCGGCTGCGGCACCTCACCCCGGACAGCGATGTCGGCGCCCGTTATCTCAACTACCTCGTGTTCGTTCCTGTGGCGGACGCCGGGGTCCAACGTGCGGCGGTGACCTCGCTGTCGCCGACGGATGGGGCGGTGGTGGAGACCACCGACCCGAGGATCGAGGTGTCGATCCAGAACCGCGACACCCAGGTCAAGACGTCCTCGATCCAGCTCTCGGTCAACGGCGCCATAGTGACACCCACCGTGACGACCGTGGCGACCGGTGCCCTGGTCACCTACACCCTCACCCCATTACCGGCCAAGGGGTCGGTCCAGCAGGCCCGTCTGGTCTTCGCGGATACCGAGGGCGTCCTGCAGACCAACGCCTGGGCATTCACCATCACCTACCGCGAACTCGACCCTGCCACCCGGCTGGCGGGCCCCGGGTCGGAGCGTGGCTTCAAGGTCCGCGTCACCCAGGCCCAGGAGACGGGCGAGAATAGCCTCGACCGCGCGGAGGCCCAGCTGGCGGCCAATTCCCAGATCGCCAGGTTCTACGACACCAACGTCGTCGCCCAGGCCATCAATTTCTCGCAGGACGCAGCCAGTGGCGGTTCCGCGGGCTACTTCGATGGCGACGAACCCATACCGGGGCAGGATGAGGCCTACGGGAATGACAACTATGCGATGGAGGCCGTGGCGTTCCTGGACCTTCCCGCGGGCGTCACGCGGTTTGGCGTCCGATCCGACGACGGATACAAGCTGGCGGCGGGTCTGAACCTGAATGCCGCCTCGATTCCGCTGGCCTTCCACAATGGAGGCCCGGCCGACGAGACCTTCGATGTCGTCGTGCGGGTTGCGGGCATCTACGGCATCCGCCTCGTCTGGTACGAGCGGGGTGGCGGTGCCCTCGTGGAGCTGTTCACGGTCGACCGCTCCAGTGGGGAGCGCACCTTGGTGAACACCGCCGGGGGCATCAGGGCCTACACCTCGGCCGTGGCCGCGGCCTCCATCGAGGCTGTCGGATCCGCCACCCTCGATGGATCCTACACCCCGGTTGCCGGGGCGGTGGTCGACACCCAGGCCCGCACGGTCACCGTGCCGGCCATTGGATCGGTCCAGTTCCTGCGGCTGTCGTCGGCCTCCCCGGTCACGGTCACCGGTGTGTCGCTGACCGGTGGCAACCTTGTGATCCGATACCAGTAGGACTGGGTTGCCGCCGGTGATCGTAACGTCATCAGGGCCGGGCCTTCGGGCCCGGCCTTTTTGTGTTCGCCCAAGGATTCCAGCATCGGAGTGCGCCGTTTTTGTCCCTTTACCGTCGGAGGCGACGCTCCTAGCCTGCTCGGGTGAGTTCGATGTCCATGCCTTCGCCCATCGCGTTCCTCGGGACGACGGAGATCTTCGTCATCCTCGGGATCGTGGTCCTCATGTTCGGCGCCCGGAAGATTCCCGAGCTGATGAAAGGTGTCGGCACGGGCATCAAGGAGTTCAAGAAGGCCTCCAAAGAGGTGACGGATGATCTGTCGGATCCCCCGGGAGGCTCCGGACCGAAGTCCGCCTGATCGGCAAGGATCGTCGTGGTGCCCCTGATGAACCTCCCCCTCCTCGGCATGATTGGCTCCATGGAGATCATGGTGATCGCCGTGATTGTCCTCATCCTGTTCGGCGCCAAGAAGGTGCCGGAACTGATGAAAGGCGTCGGCACAGGCATCAAGGAGTTCAAGAAGGCCTCGCGAGACGTCCAGGAGGAGCTGCATCGGGCCATGGATGAGGTGGAGCGCACGCCGCCCGCCCCGACGCCGAAGTCTCCGCAGGAATCCCTGTCGCAGTCGTCCCAGCGGACGGACCTGTCGCCCAAGGCCTGACCCGGGGGCCGATCCCGGAAACCTGGCATGGCCGAAGATCTCGAGGTGCTGCCCCCGGAGCACGAGGACAACGAGGGGGGAGGGCCGGTCAAGAGCTTCCTCGAGCACCTCGAGGATCTCCGCTGGACCTTCGTGAAGTGCGCCATCGCGGTTGCGCTGGGCATACTCGTAAGCCTCAGCGGCAGCCCCTACATCGTGAAGTTCCTGGAGTGGCCCCTGGTGCTGGCCCAGCGGGTCCGGGTGACCGATCAGCCCAGGGTCGTCATCACGATGGGCACCAATGTCCTGTCACGGATGTTGGCCAAGGATTTTCCGGTCCAGGGCACCCCGACCAACCAGGATCTCTATCTGAAGGTCGCGCCCATCCCGGTCGGCACCAACCTGGTGCTGGGCATGGTTCCCGACCCCAGCCCTCCCGAAGTGGCGAGGTATGGGATCCAGGTGGGATTGAAGACCTTCGGTCCGACCGAGCCCTTCGTGGTGGCCGTCAAAATCGCCCTCTATGGGGGAGCCGCCATCGCGGCCCCATTCGTCCTTTTCTTTCTGGGTCAATTCATCCTTCCGGCCCTGCATGTCCATGAGAAGCGTCTCGTGTACCGGATCGCCGGCTTTGGGACCCTCCTGTTCTTCATGGGCGTGGCGTTCTGCTACTTCATCGTGACCGTGGTGGCCCTCAGCTCCACGGTGACCTTCTCCAACTGGATCGGCTTTGCGGCGGACGAATGGCGGGCCTCGGAGTACATCAGTTTTGTCTGCTGGTTCATGATCGGCATGGGGGTGGCCTTCGAGCTGCCGCTGGTGCTGCTGACCTTGGTGAAGATCGGAATCCTCGATGCCGAACGGCTGTCTGGTCTCCGGATGTACTGGGTGGTGGCGGGTCTGGTGGCGGCGGCGTTCATCACCCCCGACGGCAACCCAATGACGATGTTCCTGATGTTCATCCCGCTCCACATCCTCTACGAGATCAGCGTTCTCATCGCCAAGTGGTGGGATCGGGCGGAGCGGAAGGCTGCTTCCGAATCCGCGGAATAGTGGGTTCAGGGGCCTCTGTGGGCTCCCTTCTGGAATGGCTTCTGTCTTTGACCTCGGTCCGGACCCCTCCTAGCCTCCGGGGTCCGTCCCAGACGGTCTGTCATGCTCGGCTATCTGTTCCGCAAGATCCTCGGTTCCCGCAATGAGCGGGAGGTCCGCAAGCTCCGGCCCATCGTGGCCCGCATCAACGAACTGGAGCAGCAGCTCCAGTCCCAGCCCGAGGAGGTGCTGCGGCAGAAGACCGCCGACTGGAAGGCGAAGCTCTCCGGGATCACCGACTCCGAGGAGCTCAAGCGGGAGCTGGAGGCCATCCTTCCCGAGGCCTTTGCCGTGGTGAAGAACGCCTGTCGCCGGCTCTGCGGCCGGGACATCGAGGTCCGGGGCCACCCGATCCGCTGGGAGATGGTGCCTTTCGACGTCCAGCTGATCGGCGGCATGGCCCTCCATCGGGGCTACATCTCCGAGATGGCGACCGGTGAGGGCAAGACCCTCGTCGCCACCCTGCCGGTCTACCTCAACGCCCTCACCGGACGTGGCGTCCACGTGGTCACGGTCAACGACTACCTTGCCGCGCGTGACTCCGAGTGGATGGGTGCGGTCTACCGGTTCCTCGGCCTCACCGTCGGCTGCATCCTGAACAGCCAGCCGCCGGCGGTCCGCCGGGAGATGTACGGCTGCGACATCACCTACGGCACGAATTCCGAGTTCGGATTCGACTACCTCCGGGACAACGGCATGGCCAGCACCCGGGAGGAGCAGGTCCAGCGCGGCCACTATTTTGCGATCATCGACGAGGTCGACTCCATCCTGATCGACGAGGCCCGGACCCCGCTGATCATCAGCGGTCCCGCCGTCGTCTCAGTCGAACACAGGTACATTGAGTGGAAGCCGGCCATTGAGCGACTGGTCCAGGCGCAGCGGGATCTCTGTGGCCGTTACCTCAGGGAGGCTGGGGAGCTGCTCAAGAAATTGCGACCCGAGGACGGGTCCAACGTGAAGGACGCCGCCTCGATCGAACGCGATGTCGCCTCTCTCCTCTACAAGGTGAAAGTGGGACAGCCCCGATCCGAAGGCCTGCTGCGGATCTTCGAGGAGCCCGCAAACCAGAAACTGGTCCAGACCTATGAGGTCGAGCTGCATTCCGACCAGTCGAAGAAGCAGCTCTACGCCGAGAAGGAGCAGCTGTTCTTCGGCATCGAGGAGAAATCCCACGAGGCCGACCTCACGGAAAAGGGACGTGAGTTCATGTCCCCGAACAATCCGGATGGGTTCATGCTTCCGGATCTGCCGACCCTCTACAGCCAGATCGACACCGACCCCGACCTCGCCCTCCAGGCCCGGCTCGAGAAGAAGGGCAAGCTCCAGCAGGAGTTCGAGGAGCGCGCGCAGGTCATCCACGCCATCGCCCAGCTCCTGAAGGCCTACTGCCTGTACGACCGCGACGTCCAGTACGTGGTCCAGGACAACAAGGTCATCATCGTCGACGAGCACACCGGCCGTCTGATGTCGGGTCGTCGGTGGTCGGACGGACTCCACCAGGCCGTCGAGGCCAAGGAGGGGGTCTCGATCGAGCGGGAGACCCAGACGCTCGCGACGATCACGATCCAGAACTACTTCCGTCTCTATCAGAAGCTGGCCGGCATGACGGGTACCGCCGAGACCGAGGCCCAGGAGTTCCATGACATCTACAAGCTCGGGGTGATGACCATCCCGACGCACCGCCAGAACATCCGGAAGGACCGCAACGACTCGGTCTACAAGACCCGCCGTGAAAAATTCGAGGCGGTGGCCCGGGAGATCAAGGAGCTGCATGGCCAGGGTCGCCCCATCCTGGTCGGCACCATCTCCGTTGAGACCTCCGAGATGCTGAGCCGGCTCCTGAAGCGCGAGGGCATCGTCCACTCCGTGCTGAATGCCAAGTACCACGAGCAGGAGGCCGAGATCGTGTCGCGGGCGGGCCAGAAGGGCGCCGTGACGATCGCCACCAACATGGCCGGCCGTGGCACCGACATCAAACTCGGGCCCGGTGTGTCCGAGCTCGGGGGACTGCACGTCCTCGGCACCGAGCGGCATGAGTCGCGCCGGATCGACCGCCAGCTCCGGGGCCGCTGTTCCCGACAGGGTGATCCCGGATCCTCCCACTTCTTCATCTCCCTGGAGGACGACCTCATGCGGCTGTTCGGATCCGACCGCATCACACGGATCATGGAGCGGATGGGTCTCGAGGAGGGCCAGGAACTGGAGCACCCGCTCCTGAACCGCTCCATCGAGCAGGCCCAGAAGCGGGTCGAGGGACACCATTTCCAGCAGCGGAAGCGGACCCTCGAGTACGACGACGTGATGAACAAGCAGCGCGAGGTCATCTACGGCTTCCGCAACGAGGTCATCCAAGCGACGGATGTCCGGGACCGCCTGATGGACATCATGGAGGAGATCGTGCTCCTCAAGGTGGAGGAGTTCACGGGCAGCGACACGGATCCTGCGGAATGGAACATCCGAGGGCTGTCGGACTGGGTGAACATGAACTTCCCGCTGGGCCTCAAGGAGGAGGAGTTCCTCAAGGCGGCCAAGTCCGGGAAGGAACTGCCGGTGAATGGATCGCTGTTCGACGGGCTCTCCGAGGCCCAGTTCAGCCTGCTGCAGTACATCGGCCACACGGTCCGGGAGGCCTACGAGCTCAAGGTGAGCCTCGAGAAGCCCGAGATGCTGGCGAGCATCGAACGGTACACGATCCTGACGGCGATCGACCGTCTCTGGCAGGAGCATCTGTATTCGATGGACTCCCTCCGGAGCTCCATTGGCCTCCGCGCCTACGCCCAGCGGGATCCGCTGATCGAGTACAAGGCCGAGGCCTTCAAGCTCTTCGACGAGCTGATGGTCAACATCAAGACGGAGGTCTGCCACAACATCTTCCGCAGTGCGACGAGCCTGTTCGCCTTCGAGCAGTTCCTGCACAACCTCCCCCAGATCACCTCCCATCCCACGGCCCCCGCCTTCGGCGACGTCCCGGAGAACGCCGGGGCGGTCGTGTCCGAGGCCAACGAGGCCCTCGCGAAGGCGAAGCCGACGAAGTCGCTGCCGCGGGTGGGGCGGAACGACCCCTGTCCGTGTGGCAGTGGGAAGAAGTACAAGGGTTGCTGCGGCCGCTAGGGTTGCGGGCCCGGTGATTCGGGCCCATCCATAAGTCCCAGACATCGTGGACGCCCCCTCGACACTGCCCTCCGGAGGTCAACCGGCTGCCAGCCGGAAAGGGGGGGTGGTGGTGCCGGAGTCGACGGGTGGCCACGACTCCCGGATCGAGCGCCAGCTGCGCCGTCTTGCCGAGGCGGTGATCCAACGGCCTTCCCGATTCATCTGGCCGCAGGTCCTCCTCTTTCTCGTCTGCGTCGGTTACACGGTCGCCAGTCTGGACTTCGTGATGGATCGGAACGCCCTGCTGGACACCGATCTCACCTACAACCAGCACTACGTCCGGCTTCGACAGACCTTCCCGTCCGAACCCGATCTGGTGGCGGTGGTGGAGTCGGAGAATCCCGAAAAGAACCGGCAATTTGTCGAACGCCTCGCGTCGCGTCTGGATCTGGAGTCCACGGCCGCCTCGCCGACAAATCTCTTCACGGACGTCTTCTTCAAGGGGGATCTGCCCCTGCTGGGCAAGAAGGCCCTGTTGTTCGTTCCGGGGACGAACCTCGTCGAGCTGGAGAAGGTCCTGAAGGACTACCGTCCCTTCCTCAAACAGTTCGCCGGGGCCTCCAACCTGAGTTCCCTGTTTGGCCGGATCAACACCCTCATCCGCACCGCACCCCAGCAGGCCGACCAGAACACCGAGTCCCTGGTCAACGCACTGCCCGCACTGGAGCGGATCATCCGTCGGGGACAGGAGAGTCTCACCCGACCCGGCAGTCCGCCGTCCCCCGGAGTCGAGGCGCTCTTTGCGGGTGGCGAGGCGGAGGCCGAGGGGAAGAAGTATGTGACCTTTGGAAAGGGCCGGATCTACCTCGCAACGGCCCGGCCACGGGCCCCGCTTCCCGAGGAATTGATCCGTCCCCCGGCCGGCTTCTGGGGTTCGTTGTTGGGACAGGGGGATAATTCGCCGGCCGCCATCGAAAAAAGGCGGCGCGTCCTCCAGGAGGGCCTCACCGAGCGGTCCATCCTACGGTTCCGCGAGCTTGTGGGTCATGTCTCCAC
>CAZZKQ010000050.1:0-11717 GCA_964654875.1 uncultured Verrucomicrobiota bacterium
AGGCCAGGGTGGTCACCACCTCGAAGTAGAGGAAGGACTTGAAGGCGAGGCGTCCCACCGCCCGGAGATCCTCGGCATGTCCGGCGATGCCAACCACCAAGGTCGAGAAGACCAGGGGAACCAGGATGCACTTGATGAGGTTCAGGAACAGGGTCGACAGCACCTTGAGATCCTGGGACGGCCCCGGGAAGAGCCATCCGACCAGCACGCCCGCGACCATCGAGATCAGGATCCAGTGGGTCAGGGTGATCTTTGTGCTGGGCTGGTCGGGGTTCATGGACCCCGGCAGCATGGATCCCCGATCTGGGGATTGCCCAGTTCGGAGTTCGAGGCAACGGGCAGCATCCCGGCCTCCGGCCACTAGAAATGTCCGGTCTTGCTGGCGGTCTTTGCGAAGAACGGCTCGATCACCTTGTCGAGGTCACGGTTCCCGCAGGCCGGGCACTCCACCTTCTTGGTCTCGTGCTCGTCGACCGACAGGACCTCGGCGAATTTCTTCCCACATTTCCGGCAGACATATTCGTAGAGCGGCATGGTATTTCCTTCTCCCCTGCAACGGATCCCGGGACTCATACCTTACTCTCTGTTCATGAACCGGATGCAGGAACCCGTTGATCCGACTCCGGCGGGTCAACATGATCCGTCCCGATGCAGTCGCTCTCCTCCTTGGTCGCCGGCACGCCAGTCGCAGGTAGTGATGTCCTCACGGTTCGTAGTCCCTACGATGGATCCGTCTCCGGGACCGTGGTCATGGCAGGGCATGCCGACACGGACGCCGCCGTGGCGGCAGCGCTGGGGTTCCGCGACACACCCACCCGCCATCAGCGGTCCGAGATCCTGGAGAAGACCCGCATGGCGCTGGAGTCCCGACGCGACGAGTTCGCCCGGATCATCACCTCCGAGGCCGGCCTCGCGCTCCGGGAGTCCCGCTATGAGGTGGGCCGCACCCTGGATGTCCTGAAGTTCGCCGCGATGGAGACGCTGCGCGACGACGGGCAGATCTTCTCGTGCGACATCTCGGCGCAGGGGAAGGCCCGGAAGATCTTCACCACGCGGGAACCGCTCCGATGTGCGGTTGCGATCACCCCGTTCAACCACCCGCTGAACCAGGTCGCCCACAAGGTCGGTCCCGCCATCGCGGCCGGAACCCCGATCATCCTGAAACCCTCGGAGAAGACCCCTTTGGTGGCCCTCCGGTTTGCCCAGCTCCTCCACGAGGCCGGACTCCCGGGTCCCATGCTCAGCGTCCTGCTCGGACCCACCGCCGAGGTGGCTGAGCCCTTGGTCACCCATCCCGAGGTCGAGCTCGTCGCCTTCACCGGCAGCGTGCCGGTCGGCAAGCGGATCGCCTCGACGGCCGGCTACAAGAAGCTCGTGCTGGAGCTCGGTGGCAACGATCCGCTGATCGTCCTCGACGACGCCCCGATGGATCTCGCGGTGACCCTCGCTGCGGAGGGAAGCTACCGGAACTCGGGCCAGCGCTGCACCGCGGTGAAGCGGATCCTCGTCCATGAGGCCGTCCTCGAGGAGTTCACCGAGAGGCTGGTGGAGAGGACCCGTGAGTATGTCTGCGGGGACCCGATGGACGAGGCCACCCGGGTGGGAACGGTGATCGACGAGGCCAGCGCCCGCCACCTTGAGACCGTCGTGGCCGAGGCGGTCCAGTCCGGGGCCCGGGTCCGGATCGGCGGAACCCGCAGGGGTGCCCTGTATCCGCCGACGGTGATCAGCCATGTCCCCAGGGACTCGCGGATGGTGGTGTGCGAGAGCTTCGGTCCCCTGGCCCCGATCCTGGCGGTCCGGGACCTCGACGACGCCCTGCAGCTCGCCAATTCCACCGCCTACGGACTCAGCTCCGGGGTGGTGACCCGGAACCTCGATCACGCCCTCAAGGCGATCCGCACACTCCGGTGCGGCACCGTGAACATCAACGAGGTGCCGGGATTCCGGGTTGAGAGCAGCCCGTTCGGCGGCATCAAGGACAGCGGTCTGGGCATCAAGGAAGGTGTGATCGAGGCCATCAAGGCCTACAGCTATGTGAAGACATTCAGCCTCCCGTGGTGACGCGGGTGGGTGGCAGTCGGTAGACCCGGACTGCGGTGTCTCGGAACACAGCGGCCATTGCACCGGGTGCCTCCGCAACCAGCGCCCGGATTGCGATGTCCAGGACGGTTTCGTAGGACGCGAACAGCAGCGACACGGGCCAGTTGCTGCCGAACAGGAGGCGGTCCGGCCCGAAGGCTGACACCACGGCCCGTGTGATGGACGCATAGGCGGCGGGATCCTGCGGTGCGAGCCCACCACGGCGTCCAGTTCCCTCCACCAGCCCGCTGAACTTCATGAAGACGTTCGGCTGGTCCTTGCAATTGCGGAGTCCGGCCAGCCAGGCCTCGGGTGGGGTGCCGCCGACCGGGACGTTCGCACAGTGGTCGACGACCAGACGGAGTCGAGGCAGCCGGTCCGCCAGCCGGGCGGCGTCCGCCAGCCGATCCGGCGGGATCAGCAGGTCAACCGTGAGATCCGCATCGGTCACCCGTTGGAGATCGTCGGATGCACGTCCCGGCACAAGTGCGGCGGACACGGCATCCGCACCGATGCGGATGCCTTTGAAGGCGTGGCGGCGGGACAGTCGACGCAGGTGCCCTGCGAACCCGGGGGTTCCAACCGGAAGGTTCCCCACCACGCCGAGGATCACGGGATGGTCCTCCGCCAGGTTGAGCAGCCAGTCGTTGTCCTCGATCCAGGGGCTGGCCTCGACGACCACGGTTCCGGACACCCCCAGCGGTCGGGCCAGGCGCTCGAACTCGGGAGGCAGGAACGCTCGGTGCAGCACCGGATCATCCGGCGACGGCCACGGCACCCCCTGGGGGCGCCCCGGCATGTAGAAGTGGGTGTGGGTATCGATGATGCCCGTCGGGGCACCACGGGTGTGTCCGCCGGTGGAGCATCCGGGCAGGCCTGCGGTGGCCGCCATCACCAGTCCGCAGCCGCTGGCCCTGAGGAACTGGCGTCGATCCATGGGGTTCGTCTGGGAACGGCGACCCTCAGGTCTCCGTCTCACCCTCCGGTTCCGCATCGGCCGGGGGCTCCGGGGTCTCGGGTGCCGCCGGCGGCAGGTCCGCACCCGGGGGCAGGGGGGTCTCGAGGATCTCCCGCTGCCATGGGAGGAGCTGGGACCACTCACCGCTGTCGGTCCGACCCAGCGCCATCAGGGTGCCCCGCGAGGCGATGATGGTGGGATCGATCCGGAGCTCCTTCGCCCGGTAGTCCCGCCGGATCCGCAGGGTCTCCGCGAAATCGAGCTCCTTCCGCGTCATCCGTCGCGTCGAATTCCTGCGATGCCGAGGGCGTTTCCCAGGGGGAACGGCAAGGCCCCGGTGGATCGCATCGAGAACCCCCTGCCTGCGCTTGGGGGTCAGGTAGGGTGGCAGCCGGACGGCCCTTGTGCCGCCTCGCGAGGCCTGTTCGGCGAGGACGCAGAGGCTGTCATGCTTGAGGATGAAGAAGGGCGGTCGTCCCGTCCGGAGCGCATCCCGCTCGCGCCAGTGCCAGAGCTCTCGAAGGACCGCCAGACCCGTCTCGTCCAGTTTGTCGTGACCGCGTAGACGCCAGACCGAATCGGGATCCTCCGGCGTGTGCTGCGTGGCGTCGCGAAGGATCCGGTCGCACGTCTGACGGTGCCAGTCGAGCCGGCCCAGCTCCTCGAGGCGCTGTTTCAGCAGGGTCTTGAGAGGATGGAGATGCCGGACGTCGTTGAGCGCGTAGTCGACCATCCTCTCGGTCAGGGGGCGGCGTCCCCAGTTGGCCTTCTGCGAGCCCTTCTCGAGGCGGAGACCCAGATGGGTGGAGAGGACGTCGTTGAGACCGAACTTGGCCTCACCGAGAAGCCGGGCCGCCCACATCGTGTCGAAGATCGAGGTGGGACGGAAATTGTGTCCCGACGACAGAAGATGGAGGTCGTAGTCGGAGGCGTGGAAGATGATCTCGTGCCGGTCGAATGCCTCCCAGAGCGGCTCGAGATGCAGGTCCGCCAAGGGGTCCACCAGGCGCTCCTCGCCCGGGATGGCCACCTGGAGGAGACAGAGCTTCTCCGGGTAGGCGTGGAGGCTGTCCGCCTCCGTGTCCACGGCCACCCAGGGGGCTTCGGACACACGGGCTGCAAACTCGGCCAGTTCGGCTGCGGAATCGATCACCGCGGGCGATCATCATCGAGTTTGGCCGGTCCGCCAAGATGGGAAGTGGGACTTCCCGGACCGCGGCGAGCGGCGGTGGGCCGGGTCGGCGCCCGGAAGCGCCCTCGGGGGAGATCAAGAATCCGGTTGGCCTCCGGTCCCCCTCCCGCAACTCTCTGTCCCGATGTGGCCCTCGCCCGACCGATCCGCCGCCCGGCTGTGGCGAGCGTTGGATTCCCGGAAGCGGTTGTTCCTGATCGCCGGTCCCTGTGTGCTGGAGGATGAGGCCACCGCCCTTCGGATCGGCCTCCACCTGCGGGGGATCTGCCGTCGACTGGGCCTCACCTATGTCTTCAAGGCCAGCTTCGACAAAGCCAACCGGTCCTCGGGAACCTCCTACCGGGGGCCTGGCCTGGACGAGGGGCTCGCGGCCCTGGGACGTCTCCGGAAACGCCTCGAGGTCCCGGTGCTGACCGACATCCACGAGGTGTCCCAGGTGGAGCCGGCGGCCGAGGTGGTCGACATCCTGCAGATCCCGGCGTTCCTGTGTCGGCAGACCGACCTGGTGACCGCTGCTGTCGCCACGGGACGCGTGGTGAACCTCAAGAAGGGGCAGTTCATGGCTCCCGATGAGATGAAGTCGGTGGTGGCCAAGGCCTCCGAGGCGTCCTCCGGGACGCGCCCGAGGCTTCTGTTGACCGAGCGGGGAACCACGTTTGGGTACCACAACCTGGTGGCCGACATGCGGAGCCTCCCCATCCTTGGGCGGCTGGGATTCCCCGTGGTCTTCGATGCGACCCACTCCGTCCAGCTGCCCGGGGCGGCGGGCGGTCGATCCGGTGGCCAGCGCGAGTTCGCTCCCGTTCTGGCCCGATGTGCCGTGGTGGCCGGAGCCCACGGGCTCTTCATCGAGACCCATCCGGAACCCGATACGGCGCTGAGCGACGGTCCCAACATGATCCCGCTCCGGGACATGGGCCCGCTCCTGTCCCAGCTCTGCCGCCTCCGGCAGGCCCTCGGATCACGGATTCAAATGCCAGAGGGTGAAGTTCAGGAACGCGGCGAACGAGACCCAGGCCAGGTAGGGAATCAGTAGGATTCCGGAAAGGCGGTCGACTCCAAGGAACAACACCAGCGTCCCTGCGATGGCGGTCCAGAGAAGGAGGATCTCCACGAAGGCGAACCCCGGCTGCTGCAGGCCAAAGAAGATCGGGCTCCAGAAGGCGTTGAGGGTCAGCTGTAGCAGGTACATCAGCAGCGAGGTCCTCCGGGTCGTCCATCCCCCGCGCCGCCAGACCCGCCACGCCGCCAGGGCCATGGTCACGTAGAGATAGGTCCACACCGGACCAAACACCCAGTTCGGCGGGTTCCAGCTCGGCTTGATCAGTGCGGCGTACCACGAACCCGGACCCGCCTGGGATCCGATCACCGCCGCGATGAAGGTGATGCCGAACCAGCCGAGCGCGGCCACGACGGCATTCGTGGGGCGGGAGTGCTGGGAGGATCTGGAATCAGGGGTCTTGAGGACCGTCACCGCCACACCATTGGGTCAAAGTGGTTCCCACGCAATCGGGAGAGTTGCCAACCTCGGGTTTGGTGATTGGTTGCTTCATGATCCGCACGATTTTCCCCGCCCTTCTCCTGGTCGCCACCTCTCTGGTCCGGGCCGAGACCGACTGGCCCCAGTGGCGTGGGCCCCACCGGGATGGACAGGTCACCGGACGCCCTTGGCCCTCCAGCCTCCAGGCCCCGACCTTGACCCAACGGTGGAAGGTCGACCTCGACCCCAGCTACTCCGGCGCCATCGTGGTCTCCAACCGGGTGTTCTCGACCGAGACCGTCGACAAGAAGTCCGAACGGGTCCGGGCCTGGGACCGCCAGACCGGCAAGGAGCTCTGGCGCCGCGAGTGGGACGGGGCGATGAGCGTCCCGTTCTTCGCGAAGGCCAATGGCGATTGGATCCGGGCCACCCCGGCCTGCGATGGCGAGGTGCTCCTCGTCGCCGGCATGCGCGACGTGCTCGTGGCCCTCGATGTTCAGGACGGCACCGTCCGATGGCGGAAGGATTTCGTGGCGGAGCTGAAATCATCCCTCCCCGATTTCGGGTTCGTGTCCTCACCGCTGATCTCGGGCGACGCAGTGTTCGTGCAGGCGGGCGGGGGGGTGGTCCGGCTCGATCGGAAGTCCGGGGAGATCCGGTGGCGCAGTCTCGAATCGAAGGATGGCATGATGGGCAGCGCCTTCTCCTCGCCCGTCCTGGCCACGCTGGCCGGACGGAACCAGCTGGTGGTCCAGACACGCGCCGAGCTGGTCGGACTCGATCCCGACAGCGGATCCGTCCTGTGGCGTCAGCCGGTCGAGGCGTTCCGGGGCATGAACATCCTGACCCCGACCGTGCTGGGGAACCGGCTTTTCGCGTCCGCCTATGGCGGCAGGACGCTGGCCTGGGATGTCCGGGCCGAGGGGCCTGCCTTCAGCGTGGCACCCGCGTGGGAGTTCAAGGCCCAGGGCTACATGACCTCGCCGGTGGTGGTGGACGGCTTCGCCTACCTGCATCTGCGGAACCAACGTGCCCTCTGCATCAACCTCGAGACCGGCAAGGAGGCCTGGACGACCTCGGAATCCTTCGGGAAGTACTGGAGTCTGGTGGCCAATCGGAAGCGTCTCCTGGCCCTGGACGAGAAGGGGGACCTGCTCCTGCTGGCCGCCAATCCGGAACGGTTCGAGGTCGTCGACCGCCGCAAGGTGAGCGAGGAGGACGCCTGGGCCCATCTCGCCGTGACCGAGGATGGCCTCTACATCCGGGAACTCCGCGCCCTGGTGGCGTGGAACTGGACCGCCTCCGGCGCGACCACGGCCTCCGTCGGACCCGGCCGATGACCCGGGACGGTCCTCCTCCTGGGATCCGGGGAGGATTGCCCGTGCCTCCGGTTGCAGTCGTGATTCCCGGACCGTAGTGTCATGCCCGGTCTTCGGCCTCCATGAAACTCCGCCTCCTCTACTCACTCTTCGTCGCCGCCCTGGCGGGCTACGTCTTCGTCGGATCCCAGGTCTTCGAGGCCACGGCCGCGAAGGACAAGGGTGACGACGCCTACACGGAGCTGGAGCTGTTCTCCCGGGTGCTCGAGCGGGTCCGCCGCGACTATGTCGATGGCGAGACCATGACCTATGAGGACCTCGTCCACGGGGCGCTCAAGGGCATGCTGGGGAGCCTCGATCCCCACAGCGAGTTCATGGAGCCCACCGCCTTCAACGAATTGAAGGAAGACACGGAAGGAGAGTTCAGCGGTGTGGGCATGCAGGTTGCCCAGAGGGGCGAGGATCTCGTGGTGATCGCCCCGATGGAGGACACTCCGGCGTTCGAGGCCGGGATCCTTCCTGGCGACAGGATCCGGCAGATCGACGGCCGGTCGACCGCCGGCCTGGCGGTGGGTGATGTCGTCAAACAGCTCCGCGGCAAGGCGGGCACGGAGGTGCGGGTCACCCTCGATCGCGAGGGCGCCGACAAGCCCCTCGATCTCACCCTCAAACGCCAGAAGATCCAGGTCTACACCGCCAAGGACATCCACAACCGGCGCGAGTTCCCGGTGGATGCCGACAAGGTCGGCTATGTCCGCCTGACCCAGTTCGGCGAGAAGACCGGTGCCGAGTTGGAGGAGGCCCTGCGGAAGATGGAGAAGGCCGGGATGCAGTCGTTGGTCCTCGACCTCCGCGGCAATCCAGGAGGTCTCCTCGAGGAGGCCGTCGCGGTCAGCGAGAAGTTCCTCAAGCGTGGAGAGCCCATTGTCTCCACCAAGGGCCGTCATCCCGAGCAGAACGTCGAGCGCAAGGCCGGCGGCGGGAAGAAGTGGCTGGCGAAGGACCTCCCCCTTGTGATCCTCGTGAACGGCGGCAGCGCCAGTGCCTCGGAGATCGTCTCCGGCGCCCTCCAGGACCTCAAGCGGGCCACCCTCGTCGGCGAGAAGACCTTTGGGAAGGGATCCGTCCAGAGCGTCCTCCCGATGCCGGACGGCTCAGCCCTGAGGCTCACCACCGCGAAGTACTACACCCCCAGCCAAAAGGTCATCCATGGGAAGGGAATCCAGCCGGATGTCGTGGTGCCGATGGACGAGGATGAGGAGATTGCGATCCAGCTCACCCGCATCCCGGGCGGCAAGGACAACCTGGAACAGGCGCTGAAGTCCTTTCCCGCAGACCGGCAGAAGCGGCTCCGGGAGCTCTTCGAGAAGGGCAGCGATGCCCAGCTCGAGAAGGCCAAGGAGCTCATCCGGACCGGGGGTGTCGTGAGGCCTCCGGCCGACACCGCGCTCACCGCGCCGCGCGGCTGAGACGTCCTGGAGCGTCGGTGGTGCCCCATCGCCCGTGATCCTCGCCCTCGAGACCTCCTGCGACGAGACCAGTGCCGCGGTCGTCCATGAGGGACGGATCCTGTCCAATGTCGTCGCCTCCCAGATCCGGCTCCATGCCGAATACGGCGGGGTCGTCCCCGAGCTCGCCACGCGCGAGCATCTCCGGAATCTGATCCCGGTGGCCCGGCGGGCCATGGAGGAGGCGGGGATCGGACCGGCAGACCTTGACGCCGTGGCCGCCACCCGGGGTCCGGGTCTTCCCGCGGCCCTCCGCGCCGGATTCACCGCGGCTCAGGGAATCGCCCTCTCGCTCGGACGTCCCCTCTTCGGAATCCACCATCACGAGGCCCACCTCTATTCGCCATGGATCGAGGGCCAGCCACTCGCCGCACGATTCGACCTGTTCGAGCCCAACCTCTCCCTGATCGTCAGTGGAGGCCACACGCTGCTCGTCGAGGTCACCGCGCCGCTGGAGCATCGGGTCCTGGGGGGCACGCTCGACGATGCCGCCGGCGAATGCTTCGACAAGGCGGCCAAGCTCCTGGGGCTCGCCTATCCCGGGGGACCGCAGATCGACCGGCTGGCCGCCGAGGGCAACCCCGCGGCGTTCGAGTTTCCAAGGCCGATGGTGTCCGATCCCCACCACGACTTCAGCTTCAGCGGACTCAAGACCTCCATCCGATACTTCCTGCAGAAGCACCCCGGACTCGCCGACGACCCCCAGCGTCTCCGCGACCTCTGCGCCAGCATCCAGGCCGCGGTGGTGGACGTGCTCGTCACCAAGACCGTGCGGGCGGCACGGAATCTCGGAGTCTCTAGCGTCACGGCGAGCGGCGGCGTGACGCTGAACTCCGGACTGCGCCGCGACTTGGCGTCACGCTGCGACCGGCATCGGCTCCGGCTGCGGATCTCCGCGCCGTCCCTGTGCACCGACAACGCCGCGATGGTGGGGGTCCTGGCCGAGCTCCATCGGGCCCGGGGTCGTTCGCCTGCCCCGGCCGACGCCGAGGTCGCGCCAGGATGGCCCCTGGCGGAAGGTGTGTCCCCATGAGAGTCCTCCCGGTCCTCCTCGCGATCCTGTTCCTGGGCACCACCAACGCCCCGGAGGCGGCGGAGTCCCAGCCGGTCTCACCGGGCGAGTTCGATGCGGCGTACAGGTCCATCCGGTCCATGAAGGACGCTGGCACCGAGCGGGACCGCTTCCGTCGGCTTGTCGATCTCTGGTGGCGACAGCAGCTCATCGGGGATCCGGAATTCGGGACCTATGTCGGCTCGACCGAGGGGCAGGGGCAGTGGACCGATCTGTCCTTCGAGGCCCTTGCCCGGCGGCGTCGGGAGCTCCGGATCGCCCAGGAGGCCCTCGGGACCCTCGATCGCAGCCGACTGCCCGAGGGGGAACAGCTGTACTTCGACCTCTTCGCCCGAACCCTGCGCCTTTCGGTGGAGGGGGAACGGTTCCCGGATGAGTTGATGCCCCTGTCCCAACTCATGGGACCCCAGCAGGGTCTGGCTCAGACCCTGTCCCAGATGCCGACGGCCACCCCGGCCGACCTCGGCCGGATCGTCGAGCGCCTCCAACGGATCGGACCCCGGATCGATGCCGTCGCGACCCTGCTGCGCGAGGGACTGAGGCGGGGCATCACCCAGCCCGCCCATCCGTTGCGGGATGTGCCCCGGCAGATCCTCGACAACATCCCGGACGACCCCCGGCAGAGCCCGCTCGTCCGTTCCTTGCTGTCCGCGCTGTCGGCTGGGGTGCCTGGAATCCCCCCGACGGACCGATCGACCCTCGAGGCTGCGGCGCTGTCGGCCGTCACCCACAGCGCCTATCCGGCCTTCCGTCGACTCCACCGGTTCATGGTCGACGACTATCTGCCCGGTGCCCGCACGGCCTGGGCCTCGACGCGTCTTCCCGATGGTGACGCGTGGTACTCGTTCCGGGTCCGGTTCCACACCACGACCGGCCTGACACCTGAACAGATTCACGAGCTCGGTCTTTCGGAGGTGCGTCGGATCCGGAAGCAGATGGACGAGGTGATCCGCGAATCGGGGTTCACCGGATCCTTTGCCGAGTTCCTGAGGTTTCTCAGGACCGATCCCCGGTTCTACTACGACAGCGGTCCGAAGCTCCTCGCCGGATACCAGGAGATCTGTCGTCGGGTCGACCGGGAGCTGCCCGTGCTGTTCGGTCGACTCCCCCGGCTGCCCTATGGGGTCAAGGCCATCCCCACCTATCAGGAGCGCGCCCAGACCACGGCCTACTACCAACCCGGGGCGCTCACCCTGGGTCGTCCCGGGGTCTTCTTCGCCAACACGTATGCCCTCGACATGCGGCCGAAGTGGGAGATGGAGGCCCTGACGATGCACGAGGCGGTTCCGGGACATCATCTCCAGATGGCGCTGGCGCAGGAGATCGCCGACATGCCGGAGTTCCAGAAGCATGCCGACACCGGAGCCTTCATCGAAGGCTGGGCGCTCTATGCGGAGAGCCTGGGGCCCGACCTGGGACTCTACCGTGACGTCTACTCCCGGTTCGGACAGCTCACCTATGAGATGTGGCGGGCGATCCGCCTGGTGGTCGACACCGGGATCCACAGCCGGGGTTGGACCCGGCAACAGGCCATCGACTTCTTCCTCGAGAACTCCGGCAAGACGCCGCATGACGTCGAGGTGGAGGTCGACCGGTACATCGTCTGGCCCGGGCAGGCCCTCGCCTACAAGGTGGGAGAGCTGCGGATCCAGGGGCTCCGACGTCACGCGGAGACGACGCTCGGATCGCGGTTCGTCCTCCGTGAGTTCCACGACGAGCTGCTGGGACGCGGAGCCCTGCCTCTGGATCTCCTCGAACCCCGGATGAAGGCGTGGGTGGAGCGTCGATCCCGGGATGGCCGTTGACCGTGCGCGTTCTCGCTTCGTGTCGAATGGCCGCGCCGATCCCGTCGGCGCGTTGACTTTGCCTGGATTGAAAAACAGTCTGGCGACGTCACAGCGGTCGCCCTGCCGCAACGACACCGACCCCTGAGTGAACCCGACCCATCGCCATCCCCGGATCCCTCGCCCGGCGGGATCGTGGTTGCGATGGATCCTGCGGGTGGGCGCCATCCTGGCGGGACCGGCGCTTTCCGCCGACACCCATCCGGTGGCCAACATCTTCAGGCCCCTGTCGGCCCCGGCGGAAGCCATCCATGAGGTCTCC
>CAZZKQ010000051.1:0-9217 GCA_964654875.1 uncultured Verrucomicrobiota bacterium
GATCAAGAAGGAGCTTCCTTCGGGCCTGCTCTCCAAGGACACCCTGTTCCTCATCAACCCCACAGGTCGTTTCGTGGTGGGTGGTCCCCAGGGCGACACCGGCCTGACCGGCCGCAAGATCATCGTCGATACCTATGGTGGCTGGGGCCGTCACGGCGGTGGCGCCTTCTCGGGCAAGGATCCGAGCAAGGTCGACCGCAGCGCCGCCTACATGGGTCGCTACGTGGCCAAGAACATCGTCGCCGCCGGCCTGGCCTCGCACGCCGAGATCCAGTTCGCCTACGCCATCGGCTACCCTGATCCGGTCAGCGTGTTCGTCTCGACCTTCGGCACGGCGCGCGAGGGTCTCACCGATCAGCAGATCACGAAGGCCGTCGAGTCCGTCTTCAGCTTCAAGCCGGCCGACATCGTCAAGCAGCTCAACCTGCTCCGTCCGATCTACGGCAAGACCACCAACTACGGACACTTCGGCAAGATCGACGCCGACCTGCCCTGGGAGAAGACCGACAAGGTCCAGGCCCTCCAGAAGGCGATCAAGTAACCCGCACCGTCCCAGAATCCATTCCATTCCAACACACCATGGCCAAGACCAAGAAAGCCACCGCCGCAGCGGCACTCGCCGATGTGGCGGCAGCCCTGCCCAACCTCGCCGGATTCGCGGCGAACACCCCCAAGGGGTCCGACTACATCGTCCGCGACATCGCGCTGGCCGAGTGGGGTCGCAAGGAGATCGCCATCGCCGAGCATGAGATGCCCGGCCTGATGTCGGTCCGCGAGAAGTACTCCAAGAAGAAGCCCCTCAAGGGCGTCCGCGTCACCGGATCGCTGCACATGACGATCCAGACCGCGGTCCTCATCGAGACCCTGGTGGATCTCGGCGCGAAGGTCCGCTGGGCCTCCTGCAACATCTTCTCCACCCAGGACCATGCCGCCTCCGCCATCGCGGCCACCGGCACCCCGGTGTTCGCCTGGAAGGGCGAGACCCTGGAGGAGTACTGGGAGCTCACCCTCAAGGCCATCCTGTTCCCCGGGGACCAGGGACCGCAGCTCGTCGTGGACGACGGAGGCGATGTCACGCTCCTGATCCACAAGGGCTATGAGCTCGAGCAGGGGTCCAAGTGGGCCTACGAGCCGACCGACAACCATGAGGTCTCTGTCGTGAAGGCCCTTCTCCGCCGCGTGGCGAAGGAAAAGCCCGGCGTCTGGACCAAGATCGTCAAGGACTGGAAGGGTGTCTCGGAGGAGACGACCACCGGTGTGCATCGCCTCTACCAGATGCAGGAGGCCGGCAAGCTCCTGGTTCCGGCGATCAACGTGAACGACTCCGTCACGAAGTCGAAGTTCGACAACCTCTACGGCTGTCGCGAGTCGCTGGCGGACGGTCTCAAGCGCGCCACCGATGTCATGCTCGCCGGCAAGGTCGCCGTCGTCTGCGGCTACGGGGACGTCGGCAAGGGTTGCGCCCATTCGCTGCGGGCCTATGGGTCGCGCGTCGTCGTCACCGAGATCGACCCCATCAACGCCCTGCAGGCCGCGATGGAGGGCTTCGAGGTCAACACGATCGAGTCCACCCTCGGCACGGGCGACATCTACGTCACCACGACGGGCAACTGCGACATCATCACGGTCGATCATCTGCTCAACATGAAGGACCAGGCGATCGTCTGTAACATCGGCCACTTCGACAACGAGATCCAGGTCGAGGGTCTGAAGAAGGCCAAGGGAGTCCGCATCGAGAACATCAAGCCCCAGTACGACCGGTATCATCTCCCCGGCAACAAGAGCATCTACCTGCTCGCCGAGGGCCGTCTGGTGAACCTGGGCTGTGCGACCGGCCATCCGTCGTTCGTGATGTCCAACTCGTTCACCAACCAGACCCTCGCCCAGATCGATCTCTGGGCGAACCGGGACAAGTACCAGAAGACGGTCTACCGCCTGCCCAAGAAGCTCGACGAGGAGGTCGCACGCCTCCACCTCGAGAAGATCGGGGTCAAGCTCACGAAGCTGACCAAGGCCCAGGCCGACTACCTTGGGGTTGCGGCCGACGGTCCCTACAAGCCGGAGCACTACCGGTACTGAGCGGCAGTTCGACCCGGGCCGTCGGGCCCTGCGCCGGATTCGCCTGGGTATAGACAAACGGGCGGCCTCCCGAGAAAGGAGGCCGCCCGTTCTGCGTCTCTGGTGGTTGGTGCCGCCTTGGCCTGAGCGGTCGGATCCACCCCCCAGGGTTCGCGGTCGGCCGTTCAGAACGAGAACTGCAGGCCGGCACTGCCGCCGTAGTTGGCACCGAAGTCGAACTTCGCCTCGTAGCCCAGGCCATTGAGCCGGAAGGCCCCATTGTAGGCCACCTCGAGACCGGCGTAGATCCCGAGCCACGGGAGGACCCGGTATTCTCCGCGCACCTGCAGATATCCTCCGGGCAACCAGTCGCCGGAGGAGGTCTGGACCGACTTGACGGTGCTGGGGATGGCCGGATTCGTGTAGGTGGTGTTCTGGATGAAGGTCGCGTTGCCCTGGGCGTAGATGGAGGTGAAGCCGAGGCTGGCCTCGAGATCCCACTTCGGCGTGAGGGGATAGGTGATCCAGGCTCCGACGCGTGCCGTGTAGAAGTCGGAGGCGAAGCGTGTGGCCAGCGATGAGGTGGCCCGGGATGCGACGGGGGCCTGGGGCTGTGGCGTGAGGGAGATCAGCGGACCCGGCACCGCAAACGACCCCGAGTACGGCGGGAGCGGCGGGGTGATGCCGCCAAGGTCATAGGCATCCCGCTGCTGGATCGCATCGCTGCCCACCGAGGCCTGGTCGCTCCCGGTGTACCGACCCTGGCGGAAGCCGAGCTCGAAGCCGAAGTGGGTCTCCTTCCGGAGCATCTCGAACTGATAGAAGTCGAACCCAACGAGGATTTCCGGCCCGAACAGGGAGGGATCCTTGAACCCGTTCAGCGAACCGACGGTGGCGAGGTTGTCGACCCGGCTGTACTGGAGCTGTCCGTTCGCCACCTGGCCTGGATCCGTGTAGCCCCAGTTCCAGGTCAGGCCCTGGGCTCCCTGGCTGATGTCGGGCTGGACATAGCCGTTGTCGTAGATGCCTGGCCTGGGCGCCGGCACCGGTCCGGTCCGGCTGACCGAGAGCTTCATCCCCATCTGGATGTAGGCGCCCGTGCGGACATACCATCCGGCCTTCTCGAGGTCGTACGGCGAATCCTGCGCCAGCAGGGGCAGCCCTGCGAGTGTGGCGGTCGATGCCGCGAGGAGTTTCGGGGTCAAGGATCGGAGGGAGGTGCGCATGGGGCGTTGTGTGCGGAGACGGATCAGCGGGTTTCGACGACGCGGTAGAATCGGGAGCCCTCGACCGGCAGGGACTGGGTGCGTGGCGGTCCGGAGTCCAGCCATTGACGCTGACTGCCGGTGCCGAGCATGGGTGGGAACGAGGTCTGGAAGTTGCCGTTGGTGAACCCGGCGAGGGTCGGGGCGTATTGGATGTAGTAGCGGTAGGTCAGGAGGGTCGGAAACTCGACGAGCACCAGACCGTTGGTCCAACGGGTGGTGACATTGGGCAGGACCGCACCGTTCGGTGTCGGAGGCGTGAACCCGGGCGTGCCATGGACGGAGTAGGTCGGCGTCGGCGTCGTGACCCGGTCGGTGACGTAGAACTGCATCAGGGCCTCCCGCGTCTCGCCCGGGGCAACGCCGCCAAGATCGACATAGGGGGTCAACCAGGGGACCAGCAGCCCCTGCGAGTTCGCGAGGGTGATGAGGTTGGTCAGGGAATCATTCCCGAGCGTCGAGACCACGACGCGCGTGTTGGCAATGAACCCGTTGCCCGGGTTCGCAAAGGTGAGGGTCTGCTCCTGGAAGCCGGTCTGGCGGTCGAGGCTGAACCCGCTGGTCGACACGGTCTGGGGATCCATCGGGAGCAGGATCAGGGTGTTCGTGCCCCCGATCGGCGGGCCGAAGACCCCTGGAACCGGAGATCCAACCAGCCCAAGGAGGCCCGCCATGGCATTCGTTGCCCCAGGGGCAAGATCACATTCCAGCCAGCCGATCCGACCCGGCCCGGGCGGCAGCGTCGGCTTGGACCAGCCGATCGAGACCCCGAGATGGCCACCGGCCAACAGGGAGGTGTCGAGCGACACGACCGCATCCTCCGGAAGCGCCGCCGGGCGTAGCGAGGACGGTGCGCCCAGGATCGCACCGAGCAGCCGCTCCGCCACGAAGGTCATGTTGGTGAAGACGGCGGTATTGAACGTGACCGAAAAGGAAAGGTTGGTCTCGGTGCTGTTCGCGGTGAACAGGACGGGAGCCTGGATCCGGTTCGTGGTGCTGAGGGGCCCGATCTGTAGCGCCGGCGTGGGCCATGGGTTGACGATGAGGCGGACCTGGACGCTGGTGGCGACCCCGTAGGCATTGCGGACCTGGACCGAAATGGGGCCTGCCTGGTTGGCGGCGGCATTGGTCACGGTCAGTGTCGAATTGGTTCCCCCGGTGATGGCACCACCCTGAAACAGCCACTGGTACGTCAGTGGGGGCGTCCCGGCCGCCTGAACCGTGAAGGTGGCGTTCTGTCCCAAGTAGGTGGCCTGAGGAGAAGGGGGCGTGACGATGACCGGGGGACCAAGAACGGTCAGCGCCACGGGAGCAGAGGTCGCAGACCCAAACGCGTTGCTGACCACTGCAGAATAGCTCCCAGCCTGCAGCACGTTGAACAGGCCAATGACCAGCGTGCTGTTGGTCGCGGCCGGAAGCCGGACCCCGCCCCAGTACCATTGGTAGGACAGCGGAGCCGCCCCCGAGGCCCCGACGCTCAGGATCGCCGAGGTCCCGACCGTGTTGGTCTGGCTCGCCGGGTTGGTGGTGATGGCCGGGGCCTGTCCCCAAGCCGGGGTTCCGAGCAGGATGAGGAGGAGTCCGAGGCAGAGGGGAAGTCCGTGACGAGAGGCCAGATGCATCGGGTATGAGGTTCGGAAAAAGCCGGAAAACGGCGGGGAGACCATAGACGGTCCCGAGAACAGCAGGCCAAGGGAAAGTTTGTCGGTGCCTTCTGTTTGGGGGCAATCAGGAGCCGAATTGGGGGTGCGCCTGGAGTGAGGACCATGAGGCCGCGGACAGGGGCTGCTGCCGGTATTCAGGGGTGTGCAAGGGTTCGGCGCTGGTTGAGCGTTGTGCCCGCCGGAGCCATTCCAAGCCCAGGGGTTCCTGGATGAGCTCGGGTCGGTTTGCGGCAAGGGTGGTCTCCTCCTTCTCGCCGGTCGCATGGCCCACCCCCACATGCCAGCCTGCAAGGAGCAGCGTGACCCGCAGGAGCGTCGCCCTGGAATAGGTCGCCATCGCACAGGGTGTGGAGGCTGGTGCCAGTTCCCTCAGCCGCCGGAAGACGGGAAGGGTCCACATCGCTGGGTTCCGGGCGGGCGAGAAGGCGTCGAACAGGATCACATGGGGGCTGGGCCAGGACGTCGACCCCGGTCCGTTCAGGAGTGTCGGGAAATCGGCCTGATGCACCGCCCAATCGAGGGGGAAGGGCCCATCGTCCCGGATCACACGGCCGTGGGTCAGAAGCCTTTCAACCAGGACCTCGTGTCCGGTGAAATAGCCCAACGCGGCACGGTGGTGGAGGGCAAACCCCAAGGGTTCAAGCGTGTGGTCGAAGCTCAGAACCCGGACAGGTCGGCCGTTGGCGGGCAGGGCCCGGAGGACCGTGAGGATGTTGGCGGCGGCACCGAGTCCGACATCCCAGATGACCCAGGGATCTCCCTGATGGGCCGCCATCCGTTCCGCCACCCGCAGTCCGCGCACATAGAGCGCCTCGGCCTCCGCCTCGGGCCCGACCACCGGGTGGAAGGTCTCGCCCTCGGCCGTGGAGCGGACGCTCCAGGTGCCGTTCTTGAGCTGGACCAGTTCGTAGGCGTCGGTCATGGGCGGGAGTGGGGGTGGCGTCGGCAATCGGGGTTTGAGAGTCGAAAGGTCCGGGGCAATCCGTGGGGCTCTGGCTTCGCAGTGTGCCGCAGTGCACTGCGGCACGGGTCGCGCCAGCGCCCACCGACGCGAGGCTCACCCCGTGATGGAGCGGAAGCGTTGGACGCGTGCGGCATCCGCCACCGGCACGGCATACTCCGAGGCCGCCAGGGTGCGACCCATGGGAATCCGAGAATTCCGAAACTCCATCCTGCTGTCTCGCGTGCCGCTGGCCGAGACATGGAACTCCTTTGGAGAACACTCCCGCAGGATCCGCGGCAGATTCTTCTCCGTGATCCCGCCTCCGGGTACCACCAGAATCCGGTCACTGGCCTGTCGGACCAGGTCCACCAGCAGGTCGAGTCCCTCGAGTACCGATTTCTCTTGGCCCGAGGTCAGGACCCGTTCACAGCCCAGTTGGATGAGGGTCTCGAGCGAGGCCTTGGCATCCTTCGTCATGTCGAATGCCCGGTGGAAGGTCACCGGCAGGGGCCGGGCGAGTTCGATCAGGGACCGGGTCCGGTCGGCATCGATCGTGCCGTCGGGCATGAGGAGCCCAAGGACAATCATGTCGGCCCCGTGCCGCTTGAGGGCCGCGAGATCCCGCTGCATCACCTCGAACTCATCGTCGCTGTAGCAGAAGTCACCCGCGCGTGGGCGTATCATCGCGGCGATCGGGATCCGGATCCGGGATCGGACCACCTGCATCAGACCGAGGCTGGGGGTCAGACCGCCCTCACCAAGGGCCGAGCAGAGCTCCACCCGGCTGGCGCCGCCGGCCTCTGCGGCGAGGGCGGATTCCACGGTGTCGATGCAGACTTCGAAGGGGATGGGACTCATGCGCGCGGTTGGGGAAGGGCGAGGATCCGGTCGAGGAGGTTACGGGTGATCCGCTGGACCCGGGGGTCCGGGCCTTTGGGCGTCGTGTAGACGGAGGGTCGGAGGTAGCCCGGAGGGGCGCTCAGGCCGTCACCCCACCAGATGGTCGATGCATTGAAGACCGGATTGCCCCGGGGTCCGGAGTAGATCGTGGCGGTGTAGACGCCCCCATTGGGCTTGCCCGGGGCCTCAAGGGTGGGCCCGGTGGCCACGACCTGGAGTCCCGGAATCGGGGCGGGGTCACCGTGCCATTCCCAGCCCACGAGTCCCGTGATGCCGTCCCCACGCTTCATCCCGGTGCCTGCGAAGATCCAGTGGTCCGGCTCGGCGCAGGTCCAGTCGGCCCCGCCGGTGACCGGACCGGTGCTGTGGGCCCCGACCAGTTCGTTGGCGTAGGGTCGCTCATGGGAGAGTGAGGACATGGCAACGA
Source organism: uncultured Verrucomicrobiota bacterium (assembly GCA_964654875.1). Taxonomy (GTDB): domain Bacteria; phylum Verrucomicrobiota; class Verrucomicrobiia; order Limisphaerales; family UBA9464; genus UBA9464. The sequence goes on from CAZZKQ010000051.1 coordinate 7,258, forward strand.
ATTCCCGGGTGCCCCCAGGGGGGCCGAAGACGCCTGTCCTCTCAAACACCCGGTTCGGACGCCCGGCACCGTCGGGAGACAACGCGATCCGTCCGCAGCAGGTGTTGCCCGAGAGGAAGAGTACCCCGACGCCGGCGTCCACGGCCTTCCGCACGTTCCAGAACATCTCGGGCGTCCAATATTCGTCATGCCCCACCGACAGGAAGCCCCGTGCCCGAAGCAGCCCCTTGGGATCCCGGTGTGTGTCCTGGTTGGAGATGTAGGTGACATCGTAGCCCTGCTGTTCCAGCCAGAAGGCGATCGGGAACTCCCACAGGAGGAATTCACCGGAACCCTGGGACAAGGGGGCGTCGAAGATCTGGCAATAGCGTCCGTAGGGACGGTTGAAGCCCACCTGGATGTCGCCGCCCCAGTACCAGCCGTTCTGGCCGTCATCGTAGAGGGCGAAGTTCCGTGGCCAGCGGTTGTACGCCTGCCAGGTGTGGTCACTGCACTGGAACACGAAATCGGCCCGGCGGGAGTCGCGGACGATGAACACCACGTAGCTCTGCCAGCCGTCCACCTCGGCTGTGAGGCGTCCGAGATAGACCCCACTGACCCAGTCCGACGGGATCCGGAACGTGGCCGACGGTTCCCAGCGGCAGTCCTGGAGCCTCTTTTTGCCGACGACAGGGTCGGGCTGTGTCTGTCCTTTGAGAGGTCCCAGATCGAGCACCTTCCGGGCACCGGCACCGCCGTACCAGCCCATGCGGAAGACTTCGAGCCGGAACGGGCTTGCCGGCCGGGTGCTGACATAGACGGTCAGTTCCTCACCCTGTCGGATCGAGGTGTGGGAGCAGTACCCCTCGATCCAGGGACACCGCCACTGGGTGGCGGGATCGACGCCGGTCTTGGTCAGCTGCCAGTCCGGCGTTCCCGGCCGCGCATTCTCCGAGAGGATGGGATGGACCCGATGACGTCCTGCGGGACCTGGCATGGCGCAGCCAGCGAGGGCTGCGGCGGACCCGGTGGTTGCGAGCTGCTTGAGGAAGGTCCTTCGGGGTTCCCTTGGGAGCATGGGAACGAGGGTGGCAAGACCTGTGAGGCGAGTCACGTCTGCTGCTGAAAAACGCCTTGCCACTCGGGTCCACGCTTGTGTCTAGTTCGCCCTCGTCTTCGGCTGGGTAGCTCAGTTGGTAGAGCAGAGGACTGAAAATCCTCGTGTCGGCGGTTCGATTCCGCCCCCAGCCACCATTCCTCCCTCGTTCGTTTCCTTCCGCTGCATCTCATCCAGGGAAACCTGGGGCGATGTCTGGCTTGGACAGCGACCTTCCCATGAGGTCCACTTCGTCCACCCCGTGAATACCGCCCGGCGTTGGATCCGTGTCGCCATCCAGCTTCTTGCCTTTGGAGTCGAACTGCTCCTGGTTGCGGCTGCCACCCCGGTTTCCCCAATCCACCCCAACGTGATCGTCATCCTTGCAGACGACATGGGCCTTGGGGATGTCTCAGGACTGAATCCGAAGTCCGCCTGGCAGACGCCAGCGATCGACCGGCTGATGCGTGAGGGGCGCACGTTCACGGACGCTCATTCCGCCTCCGGGGTCTGCTCGCCAAGCCGGTATACCCTTCTGACCGGCCGGTACTCGTGGCGGGGAAGGCTCAAGTCGGGTGTGCTCCATGGATACGATCCCAGCCTCATCGAGACGAACCGCCTGACCCTTCCGGGATTCCTTCGGCAACAGGGCTATGCCACCGCGATGGTGGGCAAGTGGCACCTGGGCCTCGATTGGGTCCGAACCGGAACAAAGGTCGACGAAGTCGACTTCGCTAAACCGTTCGCGGGCGGACCCACCGCCCATGGCTTCGATCGGTTCTTCGGCATCAGCGCATCCCTCGACATGCCACCCTACGTCTATCTCCAACAGGACCGGTCGACGTCGGTTCCCAATGAACGCATTGCGTCGAGTCCCGGAATGAG
>CAZZKQ010000051.1:9317-11716 GCA_964654875.1 uncultured Verrucomicrobiota bacterium
CTCGGAGCCCTCGATCGCAAGGGGATCGCGACCAACACGATCGTGGTGTTCACGACCGACAACGGGTTTGCCCCCGTCGCCGACATGGCGGCGCTGCGGCGTCTGGGACACGACCCGACTGGCGGGTATCGGGGACACAAGGCCGACCTGTTCGAAGGCGGCCATCGCGTCCCGCTCATCGCCCGCTGGCCTGGACGCATCGCTCCCGGAAGCCGGTGCGATCGGACTGTGGGTCACGTCGACCTCATTGCGACGTTCGCCGAGCTCTTGCAGGCCCCGCTGCCTCCGGATGCCGCCGAGGACAGCGTCAGCCTGCTGCCCCAATTGTTGAAGGGAGACAGCGGTCGCGGTGGTCGGGAATCCCTCGTCCACCAGTCGAGCAACGGATCCTTCGCCATCCGACAGGGGCGTTGGAAGCTGCTGTTCACCCCCGACAGCGGCGGCTGGAGCATTCCAAAACCCGGCAGTCCTGAGTCGAAACTCCTGCCCGCGCTGCAGCTCTACGATCTGGAGTCGGACCCCACCGAGAGCATCAACGTCTGGAAGGAGCATCCGAAGGAAGTGGGCCGCCTGGGGCGTCGCATGGCGTCCCTGGTGGTGAACGGACGGACGACACCCGGGCCGTCCCAACCGATCCGATGGCCTGCCGAGTGGCTCCAACTCCGTCCGCTGGAGCCCTGGGGTGTCTCTGTGGAGACGCGGCAGCGGGTGATCGATGCGGCTGTGGGGGCGGCGACGGAGCGGGGATGGCGGGCCGCGGACACGGTCGTCAGAGACGCGGTACTTGAAAATGGCCAGTGGGAGATCTGGCTTGAACAACGGCCTCGTACCCCGGGTGGAGATGCTATGGTCACGGTGTCTGGGGACGGGAAGGTGCTCCGCTACCAGGGTGGGGAATGACCCCATGATGACACGACGCCTTCCAGCCTCGGGCTTCACGCTGATCGAGCTGCTCGTCGTGATCGCCATCATCGCGATCCTCGCCGGGATGCTTCTGCCAGCCCTGGGGCGCGCCAAAGAGAAGGCCAAGGGCATGCGGTGCCTGAGCAATAGTCGGCAGATCGGTCTCGCCTTCGTGATGTACGCCCAGGACCACCGCGACTGCATGGTGCCTCTGGAGATCCTGGGAATGCCGCCTCCGGACGCCTTCGTGCCCGGTGGGGTAACGATCTGGTGGCCGGACCTGCTTCGAGCCTACTTCCCTGCGAAGAATGGGGTCGATTGCCCCAGCGTCACCGGAACCAACCAGTCCGGGATCGTACAGGGAACCCCGCAGTCCAAGGGGCAGGGTCGGTTCGGGATTGGCATGAACCACATCGAGTTCAGCTATTCCCCCTGGGCGGGTGAGCGGATCGGCAGCCTACGGCTGTCCTCGGTCAAGAACCCCTCCGAGTCCGTGGTCTTTGCGGACGCTGGCAAGGTGAGGAATCCGACGGAGAAGGACCCCGATCAATGGCGTGAGATCAAGGGGGCGCAGCTGCTGTACTTTCTGACACCCAGCCATCCCCATTTCGCCTTCGACAACCCCTACCGGATCGTGAATCGGCATTCCGGTGCCGCGATGATGACCTGGGCTGACGGCCATTCGTCCGCTACGCGGGTCAGCAAGGTTGGTTTCCAGTTCTACCCAGGGCGCACCGAGAGCGGTGAGGTCGCGCGTGGCGACGCGATCGTGGGCACCGGCAACAATCGCTGGGATCCCCGATGGCTGTGGGACCGGGAATGAACGGGACTCCGGCCCGGAGGGGCCGGCATCGGATCAGCTGAACAACCCGAGGACCGGGTCCGCCTGGACGAGTTCCCGGGGCTGGTTCAGGTGGTTCATCACGATCGTGTGCGGGTCGATCCCGAGGGCATGATAGATCGTGGCCACGATCTGTGTCGGGTGCACCGCGTTCTCCGCCGGGCTGCTGCCCGTGGCGTCGGACTTGCCGTAGAGCGCCCCACGGGAGACTCCGGCTCCGGCGATGAAGGCGGTGTAGCAGTACGGCCAGTGGTCGCGTCCGTCGGGCGAATTGGTGTTGCCACTCGTGCTGACCCCCAACCGGGGACTGCGTCCGAACTCGCCCAGGGCCACGACCAGCGTTTCCTTCAGCAGGCCGCGCTGATCCATGTCCTCGAGGAGCGTGCTCAGCCCGGAGTCGAGCTTCGGACAGTGGAGGTTGCGGAGGGGGCCGAAGTTCGCCGCATGGGTGTCCCAGGCGTCGACCGTCGGATCGCCGTTCGCGACGGCGGGCCAGTTCATCTGCACCACGCGCGTGCCGGCCTCGATGAGGCGTCGCGCGAGGAGACAACCTTGTCCGAAGGTGTGCCGACCGTAGCGGTCGCGCAGGGCATCGGGCTCCTTGGCGAGGTCGAATGCGTCGCGGGCGCGTCCGCTGCTCACGAGGTCGAACGCC
>CAZZKQ010000052.1:0-11710 GCA_964654875.1 uncultured Verrucomicrobiota bacterium
GGCCGCCGCATCGCCGTCAAGGTGCGCGGGCTCGTCAAGCGATTCACGCAGCTCAACCTCAGCACGTGCGAGTCCAAGACGAGCACCGCCGTCGACGGCGTTGCGTACGCCATCGACGAGGGTCAGCTCTTCTGCCTGCTCGGCCACAACGGTGCCGGCAAGAGCACCTCGATCGGAATGCTGCTGGGACAGGTCTGGCCCAGCTCCGGTGAGGCGTGGATCGGTGACCATGAGGTGTCGCGTGACCGGTCCCGGGCGCTGGCCCGCGTCGGGGCCATCTTCGAGGCCCCGGCGTTCTACGACTACCTGAGCGGCTGGCGGAACGTCGAGATCCTGGCGGGTTATTCGAGTCCCGTGACCCGGCAACGCCTCGCCGAGGTCTTCGACTGGGTGGGGCTGGCCGGTCGGGAGCATCAGGTCGTGCGGACCTACTCCCACGGCATGCGGGCCCGCCTCGCTCTGGCTCAGGCCCTCGTGCCCAACCCTGAGCTGCTGATCCTCGATGAACCCACCAATGGACTCGACCCCGAGGGCATCCATGAGATGCGGGCGACGATCCGGCGGCTCCACGCGGAGCTGGGTCTCACGCTCCTGCTGTCGTCGCACCTCCTCACCGAGGTCGAGCAGCTCTGCAACCGGATCGCGGTCCTCAACAGAGGGCGGAAGGTCTTCGAGGGTGGGCTCAAGGAGGTCCAGCAGGGGCAGGACTGGGTCTTTCTCGAGACCGATGCCTTCGACGAGGTCGTGACCCGGCTGACGGCAAAGGGTCTGGTGGTGGGTGCCCGGGGCGGTCGCCGGATTGCGTTGGCTTCGGGTGTTCCGGTGAGTGCGATCGTCCGCCAGTTGGTCGCTTGGGATTGCCCGGTCCATGCGATCGGACGGGAGACCCTGACGCTCGAGGAGTTCTACCTGTCCTTGATGAAGGAGGCGCCATGTTCCTGATCCAGCTTCGGCATGAGCTCTGGAAGCTCTTCGGCAAGAAACGCACCTACATGGGCTTCGCGATGTTCTTCGTCGCGCAGGTGGTGATCCTGATGGTCTTCCGGTTCTCCCGGGCCTCACGTGGCATGGGGGATCTGCTGGAGACCAACGGCTATGACATCACAGCGTTCCTGTCACCCTTGACGGCCGCATGCTTCACCAACTTCTGGCTCGCCTATCTTCTGCTGCCCCTCTATGGGTCGCTGGTCGGGGGCGATCTGGTCGCCAAGGAGGCCGAGGATGGCACGTTGCGCATGATCCTTGCCCGGCCGGTGTCGCGGACCCGGCTTCTCCTTCTGAAGTGGGTCGCCGGCGCGGTATTCTCGGTGGTGCTCAGCCTGCTGCTGGGGCTCACCGGACTCCTCATCGGGCTTCCCTTCTTCCCATGGGGCGGCCTGTTTGCATTCGTGCCCGGGGAACTCTTCGCGGTGTTTCCCGCCGATGTCGGGCTGTGGCGCTATGCGGCGGCCCACCTGTTGATGTCGGTGAAGGCGACCACCGTGATGGGGTTGGCCTTCTTCTTCGGATGCCTGCCGATCAAGCCGGCGGCGGCGACCATCATGGCGCTCTCGTTCATCTTCCTGAACTTCATCCTGATGAACATCCCGTGGTTCGCCGATCTGAAGCCGTGGTTCCTGACCTACCATCTGAACCTCTGGCAGCAGATGTACGAGTCGCCGATCCGGTGGACCCGGATGGGTGAGTCGCTGAGCCTGCTGCTCGGATTCAATGCGACCTTCTTCGCACTTGGGGCCGCGGTCTTCGGCCTGAGGGATCTGAAGTCCTGAGGCCGATGGTCCGGGAAGACACAAGGCCCACCCGGCATTCCGCCAAGGTGGGCCCTGTGGTTGGAAAACGGATCAGCCGGGCTCAGATGTCGCCCTTGCCCAGCTCATCGTTGGTCATGGCGTTGACGATCCGCCACTGCTCGGTGTGGAAGCCGGTCTCGGGACGGAAGGTGAGCTTGGCGTAGAACCGCTTCTCGAGCTCGATCAGAAGGCGCTCATCCTGGGAGCGCATCCGCTCCAGGACGCTGGGGTGGGTGTGGATGCGGATCTGGAAGTCGCTGTCGTCGCGAGGGCGGGCCTTCATGATGGCCATCAGTTTCCGCTGGATCTCCACGCTCAGGCTCTCCGGGCTCTTCACCACGCCCCGGCCGCGGCAGTGCGGGCAGTCGACATACATCGCCGCGGCGATGGATTCCGTGTGACGCTGGCGGGTCATCTCCATCAGGCCCAGCTGCGATAGGGGAAGCACGTGGGTCTTGGCCCGGTCGCGCTTCAGATGCTGGCGCATCCGCTGGTAGACCTGCTGCTGGTCCTTCCGGGACTTCATGTCGATGAAGTCGAGCACGATGATGCCACCCATGTTCCGCAGGCGGAGCTGGCGGCAGATCTCGTCGGCCGCCTCGAGGTTCACCTTCAGCAGGTTCTGGTCGTGGTCCCGGGTGCCCTTGTGGCGGCCGGTGTTGACGTCGATCGCAACCAGCGCCTCGGTCTCGTCGATGATCAGGTAGCCCCCGCTCTTCAGGGTGACCTGGCGTCCGAACGCCTGTTCGAGCTGCCGGCTGATGTTGTAGCGGTCGAACAGAGGTTCCGCCTCGTTGTAGAATGCGATCTTCTTGGCGGAGCGCTGGCTGATCTTGCCGATGAGCTCCTGGACCCGCTGGAACTGCCGGTTGTCGTCGATGATGATGCGCGTGACGTCCTCGGTGAGGAAGTCCCGGACGGTCCGCTCGATGAGATCGGGCTCCTGGAACACGCAGCACGGGGCGCGCCCGTCCCTGATCTTGTCCTGCACCGCCTTCCATTCCTCGAGGAGGAGGGCGAGGTCGCGGATGAAGTAGCGCTTGAGCTTGCCCTCCCCCGCGGTGCGGATGATGACCCCCATGCCCTCGGGCAGCGTCAGCTCGCGGAGGATCTTCTTGAGCCGTTGGCGCTCGGAGGGGTCCTCGATCTTGCGACTGATGCCGCATTGCTCCGAATTCGGCAGCAGGACAAGGTAGCGTCCAGGCAGGGAGAGGTTTGTTGTGATGCGAGGCCCCTTGGTGCCGATGGGTCCCTTGGTGACCTGGACGATGATCTCGCTCCCGACCGGATACAGCTTGGGGACGTCCTTCGTCGTGATCTTGGGCTTGTCCTTGCCCTTCTTCTTGCGGTCCTCACGCTCCACCAGCTCGACGCTGGAGTCGAAGGTGCTGGGAATGATGTCCCAGTAGTGGAGGAAGGCGTTCTTCTCGAAGCCGATGTCGACGAACGCCGCCTTCAGGCCGTCCTCGAGATTGCGGACCTTGCCCTTGTAGACGGAGCCGACGAGGCGCTCGGCGTTGGTTCGTTCGACGGTGAAATCATCGAGCCGGGAGTCGACCAGCACACAGACCCGAGTCTCCAGGGGCTCGGCGTTGATGATGACCTCGATGGTCGACTTCTCCTCGGGCTTGATGAGCTTGCGGACCTTCTTGACCACGTCGGTGACGGTCTGCTTGGCCCGCTCGATGAAGCCCTTCGGAACCCTCGAGGGCGAGGGTGCGGCCGTGGAGGGGGACTCGTCGTCGCCGTCGTCCTCGGTCTGGGTGTAGACGGGGGATCGGTAGCGCTGGTCTCGTCCTGCGGCCTGGACCTCCTCGGTGCCCTCCGGGGTGTCCTCGGGGAGTCCGGCGGCGAGGTTCTCGGCGCGTCGGACCTCGGCTTCCCGACGTCGCCGGTCGAATGGCTTCTCCTCCGGGGCGAGATCCTCGAGCTGGCCGGGCTTGGCCTCGATGAGGACCGTTGGGGTGTCGGCGGATCGGCCCGGTTTGGGGGTGCTCAGGCCACGGGTGGGCTTGAACCGCATCGGCCCGCGGCCGCGTTTGAAGGTGTGTTGACTCATGGTTGAAGGACTTTTTGGGACGTCAGTAGTGGCGTCGGTGAAGATGGATGTTCTGCAGGATCCCGATCGCGATCAGCGAGCATATCACCGAGGTTCCCCCGGCACTGAGCAGGGGCAGTGGGATGCCGGTCACGGGAACCAGCCGGATGTTCATTCCGATGTTGATGAAGATGTGGGTGAACAAGAGGGTCACGACCCCCGCCGCGAGTAGCCGACCCAGGCGATCGCGGGCCTGGGAGGCGATCCGGATGCCGGAGAATAGGACCACGGCATACAGGATCAGGACGAGGAGGCTGCCGAGGAACCCGCGTTCCTCGGCGATGACCGAGAAGATGAAGTCGTTGTGGGCGACGGCCCGCGGAAGGTAGCCCAGCGCGCTCTGTGTCCCCTCCCGCCACCCCTTTCCGAGGAGGCCGCCGCTTCCGACCGAGATCAGGGACTGTCGGACGTTGTAGCTCTTGCTTTCCTGCTCCGCCCGTGCCGCGCGCTGCTCCGCCGGGGTGGCGTCGGGCTTCGCGAAGTCCATCCCGAAGTACACCAGCAGCCGCTGCTTCTGGTAGTCCTCGAGCTGCAGGAAGTGCCAGCCCGGAGGGGCATACAGCACATCCACCAGCAGCAGCGTCGCCACCAGGGAGGTCCCGGTCAGGAAACGGACCAGGAACCGCTGTGGCACTCCGGCGACGAGCATCATCACCAGGGCGATCGGCAGGAACACCAGGGCCGATCCGAGGTCGGGCTGCTTCAGGATCAGCAGGAAGGGCAGCAGGGCCATGCCGAGGGCCTGGGCGAAGAGCAGTGGCGAATCCAGCTCGTTCGCGGGACGGGTCAGGAAGTTCCCGAGGGCGAACAGGAACGCCAGCTTGGCCAGCTCACTGGGCTGGAACTGGAACACGCCGAAGTCGAGCCAGCGCTTGGCCCCCAGCCGGGACACGCCGAACAGGGCGACTCCGACCAGGAGCAGGATGGAGACCCAGTAGGCGACCAGCGACCAGCGGGCAAGCCGGGCGTAGTCGACCAGACACAGGACGGCGACGAGGCCCAGCCCGATCACGTCGGCACCGATCTGGCCGACGACCCGATACCGCCACCAGGGTCGGTTCGCGGCCTCGTCGGCCATGCCCGTGGCCGACAGGATGAATGCCGCCCCCAAGGCCATGAGGCCCAGGACGGCCGTCCACAGGCCCCAATCGACGAGACCTTCGCGTCGGGGCGTCCGTGGAATCCCGCCGATCATCGGGGTCCTCCTTCCATGGCGAATTGACGTTCCGCCGTTCGCGCTGGTGGACATGCTCGTAGATCCGACGTGCGACCGGCGCGCAGGTTCCCCCACCGGAGCCGCCGCTCTCGACCATCACAATCACGACATAGCGAGGGGCCTCGAAGGGGCCGAAGCTGGCGAACCAGGTGACCTTGTCCTTGCGCCCGTTGCCCTTGATCTCAGCCGTGCCGGTCTTGCCGCAGATGTCAAAGCCCTCGATCCGGGCAGCCTTCCCGGTTCCTTCCGGGTCCAGCACGTCGTCCCGCATCGCGGATCGGATCACGTCGAACGTCTCCGGCCGGGCTCGGATCTGAGTGCGGACCTGTCGGGATGGAAACCGGATGATCGGAGTCGGATCGAGCGGGTTCTGGGGCTCCAGCCGATCGACCAGACGCGGCCAGTAGACCGTGCCACCATTGGCGACGGCACCGACCACCACCGCAAGCTGCAGGGGCGTCAGCGTGATCTCCTGTCCGATGCTGACGTTGGCCAGGTTGCCCGAGGTCCACCCCCGTTCCTCGATGGCATCGAGGGTTGTTGGGAAATTCCCCGACTCCTCAGCGATCCCGATCCCCGTCTTCTGTCCAAGGCCAAACCGGGCCCCCCAGGAGAGGAGGCGTTCCCATCCGAGCCTGAGGCTGTGGTCGATGAAGTAGGTGTTGCTTGAGCGGATGAAGGCCCTCCGGAAGTCGTAGACACCGGGAGGGGCGGTGTCGCGGATGGAACGCCTACCGAGGAGATATCGGCCCTTCGATGGATTCTCGGGATCGGGTTGCACCGACAAGGCTGCGCGTGGGTCGAGTCCCGCCTCGAGGAGCGCCATGGCATCGATGATCTTGAAGGTGGAGCCCGGGGCATACTGTCCGAGCGTGGCCCGGTTCATGGTCGGTCGGGCAGGTTCCGCGAGGTAGAAGTCTTTCCATCGCTGGGTGGGAACCCCATCGATGAACTCCGCGGCGTCGAATCGTGGGGCCGAGGCCATCGCCAGAAGATCCCCGGTCCGCGGATCAAGCACCACGACGGCTCCCCGTTCATCTCCGGCGACCGTGCTGAGCGCCTGCTCCACGGCAACCTGCAGGTCGAGGTCGAGCGTGGTGACGAGGTCGAGTCCCGGCTGGGGCGGGGCGATCATGCGCTCCCCCTGTCGGTGTCGGTATCCCGCGGAATTCACGAGGATGCTCCGGGCCCCTGGAATGCCCCGCAGTTCCTTGTCGAAGGCCGCCTCCAGTCCGAGTCCACCCCGGTAGTCCCGGAGCCGGTAGTTGAAGCGCCCATCCTCCTCGTCGTGGTCGTCATCTCGTTTGAGGTGTCCCACTACATGGACCGCCAAGCCCGGATTCGGATACTGTCGGACCGGGACTTGGTCCAGCTCGATCCCGGGCAGGTTCCATGATTGCTCGGTGATGAGGGCGACCTGTTCCGGCGTGCAGTTGGAGAGGATGGGCAGAGGCAGGGCCCGTTTGGTGAGGTAGTGGTGCTGAAGGGCCTGCTCGCTGAGCTGCAGCGGGATCCGCAGGCGTCGTCCGACCTCGGCCACCACGTTGCTCACCACGGCGAATCGACTCTGTCGTCGCAGCAGCTCCAGCTCCCCGGAGGTGAGCCGCACCCCGGACCCGCTTCGGCGGAAACGGCCGGGAAGCAGATCCCAGAAGGTGTCCGAAGGCATGATCGGAGTGGGTTGCCGTGAGGCGATGATGGCCTGTCTGCCCTCGGTGTACTGCCGATCGAACTGGGGCCGGAGTTCGTCGAGGTAGAGATCCAGCCGATATTGGGGGGTGTTCCGCGCAAATTCCTGTCCGGACCGGTCCAGGATGCGGCCCCGGATCGCAGGCACGCGTACGGTCCGGAAGCTCTGGGTCTCCTGCTGTTCCCGGTATCTGTCCCCCGACAGCACCTGGACCTTCCAGAGTCCTCCGGCCAGCACGAGCAACCCGGCAAGGACACCCCAGGCCAGCAGCCGAAGCGACTGGTCGCCCTTGTTGAGTTGGTCGAGGATGAGCATGTCGGAGCTCCGTTCAGGTGCGTCCGCGCTTGATCTCCCGATCCGCGCGGAACCCCATCTCGGCAATGGGTTTGTACTCGAAGGCGTCATGCAGCCCATCGAAGACGACAAAGAGCGCCGGGCAGGCCGCTGCGTTCAAGATTCCCAGCATGAGGATTCGGAGCAGGAGCCCGAATCCCATCGGTTGGGGTTGCGACTCCATCTGGAGAAGGCCCCACGTCATCAGGGGCATGGCGATGCCTCCCGAGAGACCGAGCCAGACCTGGGCAAACCGCTGTTCCCGGAGCAGGAGATGGCGCTGCAGATTCAGGACGAACCCAAGCAGGAAGCACGGGATGAGCGAGACGCCGATCGGGTTCGCAGAGAGTGCGTCGGTGCCGAGGCTGGAGACCACGACGATGCCGAGCAGGGTCGGCATCCCATGGGTCAGGGCGGCGTACACGATCAGCGCGGGTCGGATGTCGAGCGGGATGCCCAGGGTCGGGAACTGGGTCTGACCGAAGACCGCCAGCCATGTGGCCAGGAAGAGCAGGGTGATGGGGACGCGGTTCATGGGCTCTTCTGTGTGAGGACCCAGACCTCCTCAAGGCGGTTGAGTCGTGCCGCGAGTCGGACCCGGACCTCGGTGTAGAGCCCTCCCTCGGCCGGCCGGGTGTCCACGACCTGGCCGACGGGGATCCCCGGAGGAAAGACACCACCGAGACCGCTGGTGACCACGGAGTGGCCGGCAAGGATGCCGGGGCTGTGCTGGAGGGTGCGCAGGAGGACGACCCCCTCCCCGATCGGATCAGAGGCGGTCGACTGTATCAGTCCCTGGTCCCGCGTCTCACGGACCAGCGTGGATACACCGCACTCCGTGTCCCCGATGAGCACGACCTGGCAGGTCAGGGGGTAGACTTCCCGGATCCTTCCGACGAGTCCGTCGCTGGTGAGGACGGGTTGTCCCACCCGCGCCCCGTGGCGTTCCCCGAAGTCGAGGGTGAGGCTCCGCCACCAGGTCGTGGGTTCGCGCCCGATCACCCGTGCGGCCTTGTGGGTCCAGCGGACCTGCGGCTGCCATCCCAGAAGCGAGCGGAGCCGGGCGTTCTCCTCCAATGCGGCACGTCCCTGCATGTCCGACAGCTGGAGCTGCTGCTGGGTCATGCGGAGTCGTTCGATCTCCGCGATCAGGGTGCTCCGGGTCAGGGGGGCGAAGGCGGCCCGGTCGGCCAGCGACTGGAAGGATCCGGCCAGTCCGAACAGGGGTAGGAACAGGGAAGACACCGCCATGCGCAGCCTTCCTGCCGCCACGGGGGGCAGGTTCAGCAGCACCACGGCGAGGGCGATCACGAGGCCCAGCGCCCAATGGAAGGATCGAGAAGGCACGTTGTCCGGCGGATCAGGGCCGGCGAGACCGCGCCTCCGAGGGATCAGGCCGTGGAGCTCGAGGCCACCCGTTTCAGGAAGCGGAGTTCCTGAAGGACCTTGCCGGTCCCCTGGGCGACGGCGCTCAGGGGATCGTCGGCAATGTGCACGGGCAGCCCGGTTTCCCCGGCCAGGAGCTTGTCGATGTTCCGTAGCAGCGCCCCACCCCCCGCCATCATGATCCCACGGTCGACAAGATCGGCCGAGAGCTCAGGCGGGCAGCGTTCAAGCGTGATGCGGACGGATTCCAGGATGCTGGAAAGAGGCTCCTGCAGGGCCTCGCGGATCTCCTCGGACCGGATGACGACCGTCTTGGGGAGGCCCGCGGAAAGATCGCGGCCCTTCACCTCCATGGTCAGCTCCTGGTCCAGGACATGCGCGGACCCGATGCGAATCTTGATCTCCTCGGCGGTACGTTCGCCGATCATTAAATTGTGCGCGCGCTTCATGTGCGCGACGATCGTCTCGTCGAATTCATCACCGCCCACGCGGACGCTGCGGCTGAAGACGATGCCGGCCAGCGAGATGATCGCGATCTCGCAGGTGCCGCCGCCGATGTCGACGATCATGTTGCCCGCCGGTTCGTGGACGGGAAGACCGACGCCGATGGCCGACGCCATCGGTTGTTCGATCAGATAGACCTCCCGGGCACCGGCATGGGTGGCCGAATCCTTGACCGCCCGCTTCTCCACCTCGGTGATGCCGGAGGGCACCGCGACGACCACCCGGGGCTGGACGAGCTTCCGGTGATGGACCTTCTGGATGAAGTGGCGGAGCATCGCCTCCGTGATCTCGAAGTCCGCGATCACGCCGTCCTTCATGGGACGGATGGCAACGATGTTCCCCGGGGTGCGGCCGAGCATCTTCTTGGCCTCGTCCCCGACCGCGAGCACGTTGGTCGTGCCGGCTTGGATGGCCACGACCGACGGCTCACGCAGGACGATCCCGTGATCCCGCACGAAGACGAGCGAGTTTGCGGTGCCCAGATCGATGCCGATATCGTTCGAGAAGAGGCTCTTGAGATGCGCTAGCATGATGCGTGCTCCACACGCATGAGTGTGACGGTGGGGACCCGCACCGGAGGAATCAAGGACGGATCGTGGATGGGTGAGAGAAACTGCTCGAAGTGTCCCGGTGATCCGTTCGGGATGCCCCTACAACGCGCGGGTCAGGATCCCGTGAAGTTCCGAGTCGCTGAGCGCGATGGGATTCCCCTTCATGCTGCTGGATTCCTGGGCCTTTCGGACGACTTCCGGGAGTTCGGCCTGGGTGATGCCCCAGTCCGAAAGCCGCGGGACCCTGAGCCGGCACGCCAGGGTTTCAAGGCGATGGGCCAGGATTTCGGGGCCTTTTCCGTCGAGGGATCCAAGCCACCGGGAGGCCTCGTCGTATCGCCCGAGTGCCGGGCTTCCAGGAGACCGCTGGCGGAGGGCTGCGATGTTGGCCTCGGTCACGGGGGCCAGCAGGGCGGCGCAGAGTGCGCCGTGGGGAGCCCCGCACTGTCCGCCGAGAGGACCCGCCAGGCCATGAACGGCACCAAGGCCGGCATTGGCAAGTGCGAGGCCGCTGTGGAGGGCTCCGAGTGCGAGATCGCTGCGGGCAGCCAGGCAGTCCCCATCCTCGAACGCCCGAGGCAAGGCGGAGGCAACCCGGGGCAGTGAGTGCCGACACAGGATGTCCGTCATGGCATTCGATCGGACCGAGACGAACGCCTCGAGGAGCTGCGTCAAGGCATCCAGTCCGGTCGACGCCGTCAGATGGGGTGGCAGACCGAGCGCCAGCGCAGGGTCGATGACGGCCAGCCTAGGCCACATCCTCGGGCTCCTCAGGCTGACCTTCACGCGGTGTTGCGGTGAGGATAGGACGGCATTCCGGGTGGCTTCCGACCCGGTCCCTGCCGTCGTGGGCACCGCTGCGAACGGCAGGGGATCCTCTTTCAGGGGCGCGGCGTTCCCGATGACCTCAAGATGGTCCACCGGATCCCCAGGATTGGGAGCCAAGGCTGAAATCGCCTTCCCGCTATCGATAACGCTGCCTCCACCGATTCCAATAACCCATTCCGCCCCGATCTGCCTCGCCAACTCGGCTCCCTGCCTCACCTGCTCGACCGTGGGTTCTCCGGCGATCTGGAGCCGGGTGATCTCCATCCCGATGCGGGACAGGTGGCTGAGGCATGGCTCGGAGCGTTGAAGGGATCGGCCGACAACCACGAGGCCCCGTCTCCCCCAGGGTCGGATCAGTTCCGGGAGCTGCGAGAGAGATCCGGTTCCGAACAGGATTCGGTCGGGGCCGCAGAAATCGAAGCTCACGGGATTGTCAGTAACGATATAGGTGCGCCAAAAAAGGAAGCCGTTGTGGACTACCACTCGCCGGCTGGGGGGAAGACCTCCGTGAACTTCACGCTGCGTCTGGGTTCAGCCATCCAGGGCCCAACGGCATCCCGCCAGGCGGCGTAATGAGGGGTTTCCTTGTGACGGGTCGGCGCCTCGGCGTCCCGGTAGGCCTCGACCAGAGTGAATCGGGTCGGGTCCTCGACGTCCTGGACCACGTCGAACCGGGCGATGCCGGGTTCCCGGAGCGAGGCTTCGGCATTGGCGCGGGTGGCTTGGATGAAGGAGTCGACGTGTTCGGGCAGGACCCGGACCTGGACATGGACGATCAACATGGGAGCAAGGGGGTGTGGGCCCGTTGACTGGACCAACTTGTGTGGCAGGTCAACACCCGGGATTTGTCCCTTGGGGGACATCACGCCTAGAGTGGCCCGAGACATGACCCCGAGTTCCTCGCCCGACCGCTCCCGATTTGCTGCCGAATACCAGACCCATCGAGGCCTGCCGCCTTTGGCGGGCTTGGGTGGCTTTGTGGAGGCGATGCGTCCTGGAGTGTCGGTCGAAGAATCGGTGCGTCGGCTGAAGCGTCACCACTACGCCTTCCGGAGGCTGCACCAGATCCTGCTTGGCCGACTCACCTCCGAGCCCGTGTACGAGCTCAAGATGGCCTTCAGCTATCATGGATACCTGGCCGCCGAGGCGGTCACCCAGCTGAGAACCCGGGTCGGGGAGATGCGTGAGCCTCCGTTGGGACTCGAGCAGATTCCCCATCCTGCCTTGGCGCTGGCCTTCGACGAGGTGCTCTGCGCACCGGGCACGGAGGAGCTTCTGATGGGGATCCATGAGGTGGTGCTGCGCGGATTGTAG